>USOM01000048.1 GCA_900556345.1 uncultured Clostridium sp.
TCGTGGGCTCGGAGATGTATATAAAAGACAGATATTATATCATTTTTTTTATTTTGTTCAACTTTTTTTATAGTTTTAAGAAAAATTGTAGACTTTTTTTTATTTATATGCTAGAATATACAAGTATTAATGCTGATGTGGCGGAACTGGCAGACGCACTGGACTCAAAATCCAGCGGGAAACCATGTGGGTTCGAGTCCCACCATCAGCACCAAAAAATATACCGTACAATTTTAATTGTACAGTAATTTTTTATATTAATTCTCACTAACTAAATCATCCATATTATAAAATCCATTTTTCTTTCCAACAATAAACTCGGCCGACTTAATAGCACCTTCCGCAAAAACATTTCTAGAATAGGATGTATGAGTTATTTCAAAAGTTTCAGAATCTCCAAAAAACTTAACAGTATGTTCTCCAACAATATTTCCTCCACGAATTGAAGTCATACCTATCTCATTTTTAGCTCTTTTTTCATGTTTACTATGTCTATCATATTCACAAACATATCCGCCACCTAAAGCCTCATTTATAGTATCTGCAAGCATTTGTGCTGTTCCACTTGGACTATCAATCTTTCTATTATGATGTGTTTCTATTATTTCAATATCTGTATCTTTTAACTTTGGAGCAATCTCCTTAAGTATGTGTTGAAACATATTTATACTAAATGACATATTTGCAGACTTAAATACTGGTATATAATTTGAATACTCTACAATTTTCTTTTCTTCCTCACCTGTAAAACCTGTTGTTGCAATTACTACTGGCACATTATTCTTTTTGGCATATTCTAAAACTCCAAATGTTGCAACTGGAATTGAAAAATCAATTATTACATCTGGTTTTTCTGATATTTTGTCTAAATCAGTATATACTGGGTATGTAAAATAACCTGTGTCTACCTTGTCGGCTCCGCATTTTAATATCATATTTGGATTTTTATCTACTAAATCACATACAATTTGTCCCATTTTGCCATTGCATCCATTTACCATTACATCTATCATTTCCTTATCTTCTCCCTTTCTCTTATTAAGATTTCATTATGATTTTTTATTTTTATAAAAGCTTCTGCTACTGCAAAATATTTATCTACTAAAGTTATTATGAAGGTTTCTTTGTATTTGGGTACTGCAAGTGTTACTGGCCACATGTGTTTTATTATCATATCTTTTTCTTTATCATTTAATTTTAAAAATGTTGAAGCTTGCTCATAAGCTGTTCTTCCATGTGTAAAAGCATGAAGCCCTTTTCTTCCGTTTTCACGTTTTCTCCAATCATATAAAAATAAATCGTGTAGCATTCCCGCTCTTGCTGCTGATATGTAATCCAAGTGATGTTTTTTGCAAATTAAATATGTATTATATGAAACAAATAAACAATGTTCAAAACAGTTTATTTTATGATGTTGTCTATATTGCTTCATTTCTTGAACTTTTTCTTGGTTTATTAAATCAGCTATTATCATTAAATATTCTTTGTCTTTAAGTATCTTTTCAATATTTCTTACCAATTTAAAAATCTCCTTGTAGTTATAAATTCAATTTTCATTATAGCATTTTTCTCTTTATAATACAATTGAAATTTTTCTCAATTTCTGATTGGGGACGGTTCTTTTCGTGAAAAGAACCGTCCCCAATCAGAAAAATTAACCCTCCATACATTTCATTAATATTTCTCTTTTTTCTTTACTCATTGGTACTAATGGTAATCTTGGTTCTCCAAAATCGTACCCACATATATTTAATGCTTCTTTAACTGGAATTGGGTTTACCTCTGAAAATAGTGCATTTATTAATGGTATTGCATCTATTTGCATTTGAGCTGCTTTTTTTACATTTCCATCAAAATAATTGTAACACATTTCGTGAGTATATTTTGGTTTTATATTTGATAATACCGAAATTACTCCAATTCCACCTAAGGATAATATTGGTATAATTTGATCATCATTTCCTGAATATACTTTTAAATTATCTCTGCATAAATTTATTGTTTGAGCTATTTGTGATAAATCTCCACTTGCTTCTTTTATTGCTACAATATTTTCTATTTTTGATAGTTTTAATGCTATTTCTGGTTTTATATTTACACCTGTTCTACTTGGGACATTGTATAAAATAATTGGTAATGTTGTATTTTTTGCAATTTCACTATAATGTCTAACCAAACCTTCTCCTGTTGTCTTATTGTAATATGGTGTTACTACTAAGACTCCATCTACTCCTATTTTTTCAACTTTTTTGTTCATTTCTATAACTGCTTTTGTGTTATTTGAACCTGTTCCTGCAATAATTGGTACTCTTCCATTTGATATTTTTACCGCACATTCTATTGTTTGTAATCTTTCTTCTTCTGTCATTGTTGCTGATTCTCCTGTTGTACCACATACTATTATTCCATCTACTCCTTGTTTTATTTGTTCCTCAACAAGTTTTGAAAATTCTGGTAAATTTACACCATTTTCATTAAATGGTGTTGCTATTGCTGTTCCGCAGCCTTTAAATATAATTTTTTTCATAGCGCACGCACGCTCCTTTTTATGTTATTTAGTATTAATTATATTTATAAAACATACTAAAAATGAATATTTATATTCTTATCAAAAGATATCACAAAAATAAATAATATGCAAGACTATTATTTAGTACTTGCATATTATTTGTTCTTTTATATAATATATTAATTACTTGTGTTACTCGAATTGTCAGTTGCAGTTGTGTTGTATTCATACCATAAACCTTTTTTCTTTAATGTTGCTATTGTTTCTTGATGCTCTTCATAGGTATCTGAAAAATATATATCTCCATTTTTATCTGCAACAAAATATAGTGATTTTTCTCCAGTTGGGTTTAGTGCAGCCTTTATAGATTCTTCTGATACACTAGCGATTGGACCAACAGGTAATTTTCCTTCCATATTTGGACCTCTTGTGTTATAGGCATTATATGTATTTATCTCTTTTGCATATAAATCTCTTTCGCCCATATCAACTCTTATGGCATAATATGTTGTTACATCACTTCCTAATGACATATTTGCTGCTAATCTATTATAGATTACCTTTGCAATTTTTGATCTATTATCACTATTATTTCCTTCTAACTCAACTATTGATGCAATTGTTAAAATGTCGTGTGCTGAATATGAACCTCCTGTTGAATTTGGAATTCCCTTATATTTTGTTAATACTTTATCCATTTTATCTAGCATTTTTTCGAAAATAGTTTCTACTGAAACCTCCTTATTTTCAAAACTGTATGTATCTGGATATAAATACCCTTCTAATGGATAATAAATAGCTGAATTTTTTATTCTGTCTGTTAAGAACCAGTATTTATCTATAAGTGATGTTATATATTCATCATTTTCAAGTGTTTGGTATACATCATTTATTGTATTATCAGTCTTTTCAGCTATTGTAGATGCTATATAACGCATATTTTTTCCTTCTAAGAATGTTATTGTTACTGTTTCATCCATAACTTTACCAGAAGATAATATATTTACTACCTCTGGTAATGTTTCATTACCTGTAAATAAGTATTTACCTGCTTGTAAACTTTTTACTTCATGTAATGCAATATATATTTTTGATGCAAATGGACTTTTTATTACTCCGTTTTGTTTTAATAAATTTAATATTTCCTTTGTGCTTGTCCCTGTTTTTATCTCTACTACTGCTTGAAGGTCTTGATTTGTATCTTTATTTGGCTGTTTCAACGATACTTGATACCAAATTATTGATGATATTATTACTATTAATATTACTAATAATATTGCGCCTAATATTATAAATCCTTTTTTTCTCATAGTATTTCCTCTTTCTTAAAATTCTACTTTTATTCCACATTCGCTTAATATTGGAGTAATTTCAATTTTAAATCTATCGTATTTTTGTTCTTCTGCTCCATTATATGTAATCTTCACATACATCTTATCATTTTTTATTGCTTCTTGCAATATTAAATTTATAATATTTTGTCTTTTTTCAAATGTTGATATATCTTTTTTTGAAATATCGTATTCTAATTTATTATTTGTTTGGCTATTACTATTATCTACTAAATTAAAATCCTCACGCTCTGTTACAAAATTGTTTAATTTGTTTGTTTGAACATAACCAATATTTCCATTTTGTGTTCTTACTTTAGTCATTTTTCCTTCTTGCTCTATACAAACCATCCAATTGCCTTTTTCAACATTTTCTATATTTTTTGAAAATAAATTATTTTGTTCTTTTATTTTTATGGTCTTTTTTGTATAAGCTTTAATCATTTTTTTATTTAAACTGTCAATTGTAGCTATATTGGTTGTGGGTATATACTTAAACTCGTAATCATAAACATTTTCTAATTCTGATATTGCTATATAATCTTTGTCATTTTTTTCTATAACAATATCCTTTTCTTTCTGGCTAGCTCCATTTATATTAATTTGATCTTCCCCAGTTTTTAATGTGGCAAGCTTTTTAGGACTTGTTGTTATTATTGTTCCTGTTTCGTCCTCTTTATATATTGTATTATCTATAAATTTTTGTATATCCTCAAAACTCATATATATTTTGTCATTTTCTTTTATTAAATTGTTTTGTAACTCTTTGGTTACATTGTTATTATTTATAATAATTTGTGTATTTTCTGTATTTTGGACTTTATTTGAATTTTTTATTGCTATAATAACTATTAAAATAAATATAACAACAAAAGCTATCTTTTTATAGCCTTTGTTGTTTTGCTTTTTATTTTTTATATGTTTAGAGCTCTTTTTTGACATTAATTTCTCCTCTTTTTTATTTTTAACTACATTTTTCTAAACACACCTATAACTTTTCCTAAAATTTTGCAATCTGGTACTATTATAGGGTCCATTGTTGGATTTTCTGGTTGTAAACGAATATGGTCTTTTTCTTTGTAGAAGGTTTTTACTGTTGCTTCATCTTCTATTAATGCTACAACAATTTGTCCATTTATTGCATCTGATTGTTTTCTTACTAATATTAAATCTCCATCTAATATTCCTGCTTCTATCATACTTTCTCCTCTAACTTTTAGCATAAAACAATCTGAACTTCCAACAAAGTCTATTGGTATTGGGAATGTATCTGTAACATTTTCTACCGCTAATATTGGCATTCCTGCTGTTATTTTTCCTACTAATGGTACATCTATTAATTCTTTTTCCGCATAGAAATTCTTTGGAGTGTTATCTACTGGTTCTCCGTTTCCACCTTTTAATAATTTTAATGTTCTTCCTTTTTTATCTTCTTTTTTTATGTACCCTTTTTCTCTTAATTTTGCTAGGTATCCATGAACTGTTGCTGTTGAGCTTAACCCTACAGCTTTTCCTATTTCTCTTACTGATGGTGGATATCCATCTTCACTTATTTTTTTTTCGATAAATTTTAATATGGCTTTTTCTCTCTTATTCAATTCTTGTGCTTTTCTTGGCATATATATCACTCTCCAAAATAAATTTAAAAATATAATATCATACAAAAGCAGTTTTGTCAAACAAAATTTTGCGTTTTTTTGTATTTTTTTATTATTAAAATTTATCTATATGATTCAACCTTGTATTCATTTTTACCATCAAACTTTATCATTATTATTTTGGTAAAATTGTCTTTAGAAGGTTTGCCAATTTCTTTTATTACTAGACTTCCCTTACATTCATTTAAAGTATCAAAGGTATTCATAAAGCCCATTCCAGTACCGCCTTCGTCTTTATGTGTAGTACTTGGTTTCTTTCCTAAGTTTTTTAGAGTTTCTTTTTCAAATTCAATACCTGAGTCATATATGTATAATCCATAACATCCATCTATTTTTCCTAATTTTA
The DNA here is from genome assembly GCA_900556345.1 of uncultured Clostridium sp. GTDB lineage: Bacteria > Bacillota > Clostridia > TANB77 > CAG-508 > CAG-269. The sequence goes on from USOM01000048.1 coordinate 5,845, forward strand.
CTAAAATACTTTTATTTATATTATCTGTATGCTTTATAGCTATGATTGCATCTTTTATGTGGTCAGCAATTAGGATTTCTAGTTGCTCTACTGTTATTATATTGTTTATTATGTGATAAACATTTCCGATTATTTGTAGGTTAAAGTCAATTTTATTTTTTACACATTCTGATTGCATAAATTCTAACATATCATCTATTTGTGTTATTTCTGTTTTGGTTAAATCTTCTATCGGATTTTTATAAAGCTCCTTTGAAATATCGTTTAGTCTATCTCTTATTTCTAATTCTCTTGAAAATTCTTCATTCATAAGTAATTGATTTAGTTTATATTCTAAAGACTTTTGTTTATGTGCTAATGAATGACTTTTTTTACTAAAGTTTAAGTTTTCTTGTTCTAACTTTTCTATTTCTTTTTGTTTGTTGATGATTTCATTATCAGCTTCTTCTAATTGTTTCATTAGTAATTTTTGTTTGTAGTAGACTTGGAAGGATTTTTTGATTGTAATAAACATTATTATTGAAAGGATTACGATGTTGCATCCTACCTTCCAAGTCAATGTTTCTTTGCAACTTCTAAATAATTCTATAAAAAACAATATTGTTGTACTTATATTTAGTATTATCATATCAAATTGTTCATAATTTTCTGGATTACTAAAGCTTATAATTCCATTTTTTAATCTTCTGTTGTTTATAAAAAGCAAATAAATAACTAAATATGTAATACAAATTCCAATAATTGCAATTATTCTATTTTGCGTATGAAATATTATGTTAGGAATACTATTCATAGCTGTTGATATAAAAAATATACTAAAACTAATCCCCAAAGAGACAATTGCTATAACTGCGGCTGTTCCTATTGACCTTTTTGATTTTTGTATAAAAATTAATGTTATAAATATAATCAATAAAACCATAGAGTAAATTGGTTCATCTTTAACCCTCAATAAAGTATATAAATATG
>USOM01000049.1 GCA_900556345.1 uncultured Clostridium sp.
ATATAAATATACATTCTTTCATCAAAATTGTATCTACTGTTGCAATAGCAAGTTGTCTCTCATTAAAATCTGTAATTATGTTTTTTTCTTTTTCTCTGGCTACTTCATTTATAAAATTTTCGACTAATTTTCCGTCAATTATTCCCTCTACTCTTGTTTCTTTATGCAAAAGAAAGTTTATTGCCATTTGGCATAGTACTTTTTTTCTTATTTTTAGGATTTTTTTGTATTTTTCTTTACATATTTGTTTAATTTCTTCTGGTGTGTATCCCATTGCATAAAGTGCTGCTATCGCGCTTCCAGTGCTTGTTCCTGATATATATTTTATTTTTACTTCTAGTTCTTCTAGTGCTTTTAGAGCTCCTATATGGGCAAAGCCTTGTAGGCCTCCTCCTGCTAGCGATATTTCGAATTCTGTATTTTTCATTTTTAATAAATTCTCCTCTTGTAAATAATTTGAGGTTTCTAATTTTTTTATTAGAAACCTCTTTATTATAACATATAAAATTTTAATATTCTACTATTTTTTCACCTTAAGCATTCTCAAAGCATTAATTATAGCAATTATAGAAACTCCAACATCTGCAAAAACTGCTTCCCACATAGTAGAAAGACCAATTGCAGTAAGAATTAAAACTAAAACTTTAACAAAAATTGCAAAAACAATATTCTCTTTAACAATCTTCATTGTCTTTCTAGATAAAGCTATAGCATCTGCAATCTTAGATGGTTCATCTGTCATAATAACAACATCAGCAGCTTCAATTGCAGCATCAGAACCTAATGCTCCCATTGCAATTCCTATGTCTGACATTGCAAGAACAGGACTATCATTTATTCCATCTCCTACAAATATAAGTTTACCTTTTTCTGTTTTTTCTTGCATTAATTTTTCCACTTTCTCAACTTTTCCATCTGGTAACAATTCTGTATAAACTTCGTCTAACCTAAGTTTTTCTCCAACATCTTCACCAACTGTTTTCTTGTCACCTGTAAGCATAACTGTTTTCTTTACTCCTAAATTTTTCAAATTCTTAACTAAACCTTTAGAGTCCTCTTTTATTTCATCTGAGATTATAATTAATCCTTTATATTCATTGTTTATTGCAATATACAATATTGTTCCAATATCCTCGCTTTTTGTATATTGAACTTTATTTTCTTCCATTAGTTTTTCATTACCAATTAATACATTTTTGTCATCTACTGTAACACTTATTCCATGCCCAGAAATTTCTTTTATATTTTTTATTCTATTTGTATCTATTTCCTTTTTATATGCATTTTTTATTGATTTTGCAATAGGATGATTCGAATAGTTTTCTGCATAAGCTGCAATTTCAAGTAATTCGTCTTTACTTATATTATTTGTTTCAATTTTTTGAACTTCAAACACGCCTTTAGTTAAGGTTCCAGTTTTATCAAATACAGCAATTTCAGTTGATGCTAGTGCTTCTAAATAGTTACTTCCTTTTATTAATATTCCCATTTTAGATGCTCCACCAATTCCTCCGAAAAAGCTTAATGGTATTGATATAACCAATGCACAAGGACATGATACAACTAAAAATGATAATGCTCTATAAATCCATTCTGTAAATGATGTTCCTTTAAATATAAATGGTGGCACAATTGCAAGAATTACTGCTATAATTACAACTGTTGGTGTGTAATATTTAGCAAATTTAGTAATAAAGTTTTCGGATTTTGATTTTTTGCTACTTGCATTTTCAACTAAATCTAAAATTTTACTTACAGTTGATTCTCCATATTCTTTTGATACTTTTACCAAAATCTTTCCACTTTCATTTATAGACCCACTTAATACCTCATCATTTTCCTTTGCTTCAACTGGTACAGATTCTCCTGTTAAAGCTTTAGTATCAAGCATTGTTGTTCCTTCTATAATTGTTCCATCTAATGGTATTTTTTCACCTGGTTTTACAACAATTATCTCTCCAATTTTTACCTCGTCTGGGTCTACTTTTTCTTCTTTTCCATCTCTTAAAACATTTGCATAATCTGGCCTTATATCCATTAAGCTTGATATTGATTTTCTTGATTTATCAACAGCATAGCTTTGAAATAATTCACCAATTTGATAAAATAGCATTACTGCAACTGCTTCTGGGAATTCACCAACTCCAAATGCACCTAATGTTGCAACAGCCATTAGAAAATTCTCATCAAATACCTTTCCTCTAAAGATATTTCTTACAGCTTTTTTTAAAATACTTAATCCAACTATTAAATAACTTATTATAAATAATGTATCTTTTATTAATTCGTTTCCAAAATTTCCTACAATTGCAACTATATATATAACTAATGCTATTAGTATTTTTATTGTTCTTTTTTTCATATTTTAGTTCCTCCTTTGCTTTTGACAATATAAAGTTTGAAAAATAATTTATTAAAACTATTTTTCAAACTTTCTTTTTATACTTCTTTTATTGTACAATCTGGTTCTTCTCTTTTTACTACTTTCTGAACTTTTTTCATAACTTCTTCTTTATTTTCTTCTTCACATTCTATGACTAATTTTTCTGTCATAAAGCTTATAGTTGCTTCATCTACTCCATCTATTTTTTGTATCGCTCTTTCTAATTCTGCTGCACAGTTTGCACAATCTAATCCTTTTATTTTAAACTTATATTTCATTTTCTTTACCTCCATTTTTTATCTTCTATGCTCGATATGTTCCATACCTACCTCAAAAACTTCTTTTACGTGCTCATCATCTAATGTATAAAATACTTCTTTTCCTACTTTTCTGCATTTTACTATTCCAGAACGCCTTAATGTTCCTAATTGGTGTGATATTGATGATTTGCTCATATTTAATACATTTGCTATGTCACATACACACATTTCGTTTTTATCTAGTGCATATAGTATTTTTGTTCTTGTTGTGTCTCCTAATATCTTAAAAAATTCTGCTAATTTGTTTAGCATATCTTCATCTGCCATTTGCTTTATTGTGTTTTCTACAACATCTTGATGTATTACATTACAGTCACATACAAACTCATTCTTTGCCATTTGTGCCCCCTTTCGATATTATAATTCTTTTGTTACAGTTGAATGTTTATTCAACTTTTTATATTATATTCATAATATTTTTTATTGTCAATATTTTTTCACAAAATTTTCACAAAAAATATTTAATTTTGCCTTGACTACTATTTAAATAGCACGTTATAATATTTATTATAACATAAGAAAGAAAGGTGACTAAAAATATGAAAATACTAAAAAATTTTTTAAAGAACAATGATTCTAAACCTACTCCATTGCAAAAAACTGTAGAAACTGTCCAATCTGTAATAGAAGAAACTGATTCTGAAAAAGAAATTGCAAGGAAAAAGGCTATTGATGTTGCGTTAAAGGAAATTCAGGAAAATAAAGATATGCCTGCCGGAAAATTTATGCAAATGTTACAAGAAAAAACATCCTTAACAGATGAGGATTTAGTAACAATTATAACCCAACTTCCTGATGTAAAATCAGAAAAAGCAACAATTGCAGCTGTGCAATCTACTTCCCTATCTCCAGAAAATATAACATCTATTGTAAAAGAAGCAGATATAAGTTTAGACACTGCCGAAAAAATTGTAAATGAAATAGATAATGAGGCAATTCAAAAAGAACAACAAGCTATAATTGCAGCTGAACGCGAACAACAAATATTATCCAAACTTTCAGAAATCCACAAAAAATGTGATTCAATTGAAGACCCTAAACTAGTTGAGTTCATTGAAAAACTGGACATAAAGGATTACACAACCGACATAAATAAAAAACTAATGGCCATAATTTCTAAAAGAACAGCTTTAGATTGTATGAAATTTGGTGGTCCTCGTCTCCCTACTCTAACACGAATTCTCCCAGCAGAAGATATGTTTGAAGCAGATTTACCTTTTTTAGCATTTTCCGATTATAAAGCTTTAAAAGTTAAATTTGATGACGACGATAAAAAATATACAGAATTCACCGATTCTACTAAAAAATTAATACGTGCAAAAATTCTAGAAGAAATTGCTAAAAAAACAGCTGAAACTTACGATTCAACAGGAAACTTCTTCTTGCCTCAAACAGAGAAATTTAAGAAATTATCTAATGATGATATTCATCTCTTCGAAAAAACGGTTAAAACTTATAGCAAAGATTTTGATAAATCTGCAGGCAGAAGATTAAGAAGACAATTATCTGGTGAAGCTGCAACAGAATTACACGACCTAAATAGGATGCTTGAGAAAATGAATCCAGCTGCTAGAGATTTAGCTCTTCAGAAAATAGTAGCATTATTGCAAAACGATCTTCTTACTAATAAAAGCTCTAAAATGAATAATGAATTAAGTAATACTTTAGAAGAAATAGAATTAGCTATACGCAAATTGCCAGCTAAAAGCCAATTGCCTGCTGCCCAAACGATATTAGATACTCTTAATCAAAGAAATGAAGCTACACTATTATTAAAAAACGCTAAAAAATCAACAGCTCCATCTCATCAAGATGATGACGAAGAAAGATAAAAAACACCCTAAAATTGGGTGTCTTTTTTATTTTACAAATAAAATTGTTAAATATGCTACATATATAAATAAATATACAATACCATTAAATCTACTCATTTTATCTTTAGGTGGTATAAATGGAAATATTGCTAAAATTATTGATGATGCAATTAACACACTAAAATCAAAGTTATATGAGAAATTATACGTAATAGGTGTTATAAATGCAGAAACTCCAATTATAAGTAAAATATTAAAAATATTCGAACCTATAATATTTCCTATAGCTATATCGCTATTTCCTTTTACAGCTGCTGTAACACTCGTAACTAACTCTGGCAAACTTGTTCCTACTGCTAAAATAGTTAAACTAATTAGTTTTTCACTCCAATTAAAGTATCTCGCTACATTTACAGCATTATCCACAACTAAGTCTCCACCAAATTTCAAACTGAAAATTCCTAATAAGACAAAAACAACATTTTTTAAAATACTATTTTTCTTTTCTTCTGTTTGTATTTCAACTATCTCTTTTTTACTTTCTTTTCTTCCCATATATATTGTATATCCAATAAAAGCACAAAATAGTACAAGTAATATTACAGCTTCTAGTCTAGATATTCCGCCTTGGCTATTGCAAAAATACATTAAAACAATTGTAACTAATAAACACATAGGTATTTCATATAATCTTGTTTCTTTTTGAAATACAACAGATTTTATTGTTGCAGAAAGTCCCAAAATAAGTAATAAGTTGCATAAATTGCTTCCAATAATGTTTCCTATTGCCATATCTGAATATCCATCTAAAGCTGATGTTATGCTTACAAATAGCTCTGGCATTGATGTTCCAATCGATACTATTGTAAGTCCTATTATAATTTCTGGAATATGAAATTTTTTTGCTATTCCACTAGAACCATCAACTAATATATCTGCTCCTACAATTAATAGTACAAATCCTATTATGATTAAAACTACTGATAAAAACATAAATAATATTGCCTCCCTTTAATTTTATATTTGACAAGGCAATATTATACTTTAACAAGAATTTTTTTGCAAGTTTTATCTTAACTTTTTTAAAGATTCGCTTTTTTCCAAAAAATATGTTAATATATTTAAGGAGGTATATATGAAAAATAAACGAAAACCAATTAAAACAACTAAACGCAATATTATTGATTACTGGATTCAATACATTGATGAATGTGGTATGAATTTTGACTGGGCAGAAGCTGATACTATATGTTGGAGATGCGGATGTGAAAGAAAATTACAACGTTGTCACATAATTCCAGATTCATTAGGTGGAAAAGATGAGCCTAGCAATTTTGTATTATTATGTGCTGAATGCCACCAAGAAGCTCCAAATGTTGAGGACAAGCAATTTATGTGGGATTGGATAAAATCATTTTATTCACCTTTTTATAATACATTCTGGCAAACAAGAGCCTTTGAGGAATATAAAAGAATTTATAAAAAGAGTTATTCTGATGAGCTTAAAGATCGTAATATTACAACAGATCATGCTCTTATTGAGTTTAGAAACCTAAAACATGGTAGAACATCATATCATTTCGGTCATCCTTTTGGTAATGTTGCAACAATTGCAGGAAATTATAAAATGATATTAGATGCTTTTGACCAAAAATATCCTAGTAGAAAATATAAAACAGATGAAGAAATAAAACTTGAAAAAGACTTTGAAAAATTAACATATGATATTTGTCTACTCGCTAAAAAATATAATTTTTCAGTTTGGGAAGGCGGTACTAAAAATCCATATTCACTTTCTATTAGTGCATTTCTTAATTCTAATTTAGTAGGTGTTTCTATACGTATGTTAAAAAATGGTCAATATAAAATGTGCCTTACAAATGAGTATAACCCTAATTATATTCCAAAGCCTGAATATTCAACCGACCTTGGAAATGATCATAAATTAATTTTGGATGAAATAGAAAATAAGCTAAAAGAGCTTTGCAGTTTATATGGTAATCCTAGTAATCCTTCTGAATATTTTTTGGTAAAACTTATTGCTAGAATAGTTTAATAAAAATGTGAAACATTTTTTGATGTTTTTTATCAATTTTGTTTCACATTTTTTATTTTGTCTATAAAATTAGAAAATATACATGAATAC
>USOM01000050.1 GCA_900556345.1 uncultured Clostridium sp.
TACTTCCTCCATATTAGAATAATTAATATCTGTATATTTTGTTTTTCCTTTTGTTGTTGCGAAAAACATATTATTTTCCTCTGGTTTATATTTTTCTAAGAATTCTTCAAGCGAATTATGTTCTTCGATATCTAATTTATCCCAATAATCTAGTCCCGCTCTTTTTAATGATTTTTCATCTAGTTTAAATCCTAATGGATGTACAAGATGTAGTTTTGCTCCTGTTATTGCACATGTTCTTGCTATATTTCCTGTATTTTGTGGTATTTCTGGTTCTACCATTACTATGTTTAGTTTCATTTTTTCTCCTCATCATCTAATTTTAATACTGATAAAAACGCCTCTTGTGGCATTTCAACTTTTCCGATTTGTCTCATTCTTGCTTTACCTTTTTTCTGTTTTTCAAGTAATTTTTTCTTTCTTGTAATATCTCCACCATAACATTTTGCAAGTACATCTTTTCTTAATGCTGATATTGTTTCTCTTGCAATTATGCTACCTCCAACAACCGCTTGAAGTGGAATAGTAAATAAATGTCTTGGTATGACTGTTTTTAGCTTTTCTACCATTTTTCTTCCTCTTGAATATGCCATATCTTTGTGAACTATAAATGATAAAGCATCAACAGCTTCCCCATTTACGTGTATATCTAATTTAACAAGTTTTGCTTCTTTGTATTCCTTAAACTCATAGTCAAATGATGCATAGCCTTTTGTTTTTGATTTTAAATTATCAAAAAAGTCATAAATTATTTCATTTAAAGGCATATCATAAATTAATTCTACTCTTGTTTCATCTAGATATTTCATATCAATATAATTTCCACGTCTATTTTGGCACATTTCCATTATTCCACCAACATAATCTTTTGGTGTTAAAATTTTGGCTCTTACAATTGGTTCTTCTATAAATGATATTTCTCCTTGTGGTGGTAAATCTCCTGGATTATAAATATCTAACACTTCTCCATTTGTTTTATGAACTTTATATATAACAGATGGTGCAGTTGTAATTAATCCTAAGTCAAATTCCCTATCTAGTCTTTCTTCTATTATTTCTAAGTGAAGTAATCCCAAAAATCCACATCTAAAGCCATAGCCTAATGCTACTGATGTTTCTTGTTCAAATTCTAGTGCCGCATCATTTAATTTTAATTTTTCTAATGCTAATTTTAATGCCTCGAACTGACTTCCATCTATTGGATAAATTCCGCAATATACCATTGGTTGTACTTTTTTATATCCTTTTAATGGTTCATCTGCTGGATTTTGATTTAATGTAATTGTATCTCCAACATGTATTTCAGATAGACTTTTTATACTTGCTGCAATATATCCAACTTCTCCAGCCTTTAATTCATTTCCCGGCATATAAGAACCAGGTGCAAAATATCCAAGTTCTGTTACTGTAAATACTTTATTTGCTTGCATTAATCTTATTTCGTCTCCTACTTTTACAGTTCCATCCATTACTCTTACATAAGCTACTGCGCCTTTGTAGTTATCATAATATGAGTCAAATATTAGGCACTTTGTTTTTGCTTCTTCATCTCCTTTTGGTGCTGGCAAGTCTGTTACTATTTTTTCTAGAACTTGTTCTACATTTAAACCTGTTTTTGCTGATATGCAAGGACATCCTTCTGCTGGTATTCCTATTATATCTTCTATTTCTTTTTGTGTTTCTTCAGGCCTGCTACTAGGTAAATCTATTTTGTTTATTACAGGCAAAATTTCTAGGTTATTGTCTATTGCAAGATATACATTAGCAAGTGTTTGGGCTTCTACCCCTTGTGTGCTGTCTACAATTAGTATTGCTCCATCACATGCTGCTAAACTTCTTGATACCTCGTAGTTAAAGTCTACATGTCCTGGTGTATCTATTAGATTGAATGTATATTCTTGGCCATCTTTTGCCTTGTATTTCATTCTTACAGATTGGGCTTTTATTGTTATTCCTCTTTCTCTTTCTATCTCCATATTGTCTAAAATTTGTTCTTCCATTTCTCTTTTAGACAATGCACCTGTAAGCTCAATTAGTCTATCTGCTAGTGTTGATTTTCCGTGGTCTATGTGTGCTACTATGCTAAAGTTTCTTATATATTTTTGGTATTGATTTTTTTCTTGCATAAATATTTTTCTCCTTTTATGTTTTATTTAAGGCTTTTATAATTTCATCTTCTGAAATTGGCCCTTTTCTTAATATTTTTATTTCATTTGATGTACAATCAACTATTGTACTTGCTTGTCCAAATGATACTTTTCCTTCTAACATTCCATCTAAATCTGGACATTTCCTTTCTATATCCTCTAAAGTTTTGCAAACTTCTTCTCCGCTTTTGTTTGCACTTGTCATAAATACAGGGCATCCTAAGATTTTTATTAATTCTTTTAGTTCATTTGATGTTGCCATTCTTATGGCAATTGTTTCTTTTCCATTATTTATGTATTCTGGTAACTGTGAATTTTTTCTTACTACAATTGTTATTGGTCCTGGCATAAGTTCTCTTATTATTTTTTCTGATTTATTGTCTATTATTGAAATGCTTTTTATTTGATCTATATCTGCACACATTATTGGGAATGGTTTGCTAGCAGGTCTTTCCTTTATTGATTTTAATTTTTCTTGTGCTTTTTTCGATTTTATGCTTCCACATATTCCGAATACTGTGTCTGTTGGTACACTTATTACTCCGTCATTTTTTAGAATCTTTGTTAATTCTTTTATTTGATTTTTTGTATATCTTTTCATTTTTATTTTCCTTTATTTTTATTCTTTGATATTTTATCATATTTTCGTTGATTTTTCTAGGGATATTTTAAATTTTGCACATCAAAAATCCCCATCAACCGTATAACAATTGATGGAGATTGTGCAGATTAAGAAAAATTAACAATATAATTCGATATATTAGCAATCCATAATAATACCAAATCAATCGCTTCTATATGCTATAATAAATAGTTACGTTTTTAGTAATTCTCCAATCCTCCATACAAATTCCAAACATTTCTATATCCTAAACATCTAAGCCTCCTATATGCACTTGTACTCCTAAAACCGCTTGAGCAATACACGACAATTTCTTTATTTTTATTAGGTACAATTTTCTCAAAACTTTCGTTTATCTGGTATTCTGGAACATTTATACTTCCTAAAATATGACTTTCATCATATTCTCTTTTATTTCTAACATCAATAATTTCAGCACCTTTCATTTGTTTTTCTTTAAGCTCATCTAAAGTTATATCATAAGCTTCCATCTGTCTAAATAATTTTCTTTTTAGTTTGTACTTTATTTCTTCTAACATCTTTTCCTCCATATAATACTTTTTATAATATTATATGTTTAAAACTATTTTATCGTTAAAAGTATGTTTTTGTCGATTAAATAGTTATATTATCAAATAATGTCGATTATTATTTCAGTATTTGCTAAATAACCTCCTTTTGTTTCGAAATTATTACAATTATGTCTATTTTATTACATTATGTTTAGTTATTTATGTAATCTTTTTATCCACAGCAGATGTGGATAATGTGGATAACTCTGTGAATAACTTTAAAATGTATAGTTTTAATGTGTAAGTTATTCACAATTTATTGTTGATAAAATGTGTATTAATTTCTTCCATCTTCCTGTCGGTTTTATGTACACTTTATTTTTTTAAAATACACATTCAATAAATTATTATTGAATGCTTAAAACGCCTCTTTTTCTTTAGTTTTTAATTTCACTACACAAAATTCATAAAATTAAAAATTTTACATACAATAAAATATGTGCTATTATAATTTTAGCTAGCAAAGCAAATCAATTAGTTAAAGATTAACAAAAAAGACCAGATAATTAACGCTCTTTTATCTGGTCTTTTTTATGCTATTTACTTAAATGTTTATTCTACATTATATACTTAAAATAAACAAAAATTAATATCTCCAAAATCAAAATCAAAGGCATTCCAACCTTAAATTTCATTTTCTTAGTCTTATGGTGAAAAACATACATTCCAGCAATAGTTCCAATTCCACCACCTAAAATCGTAAACATAAATAAAGTATTTTCAGGTATTCTTCTTTCTGCCATTTTAGCCTTGTGTTTGTCTAACCCCATAACCAAAAATCCTAAAATATTAATTACAATCAAATAAATTACTGCAATTTGTGTAAAACTCATTTCAACTTACCTTTCTATACAATTTTATCTCCAAATTTAGCACCTGCTAATAAATGATAATGTAAATGCATAACTTCTTGTCCAGAATCTTTACCGCAATTTACAATTACTCTATATCCGTTTTCTTTAAATCCTTGTTCTTCTGCTATTTTGTTCATAGCTTTATGAATAGCCCATACATATTTTTCGTCCTCGTCTGTTAAGTCTGTTAAACAATCGATATGTTTTTTAGGAACAACTAAAATATGAATTGGTGCAGCTGGATTTATGTCTTTAAATCCATATACTAATTCATCTTCATACACCTTTGTTGATGGTATTTCTCCTTTTATTATTTTACAAAATAAACAATCATCTTTCATTTTGAAAACTCCTTTCTTTTTTGTATTGGGGACGGTTCCTTTCACGAAAAATGTCCCAAAAAGAACCGGTCCCAATGGAACATTTTGTGAAAAGAACCGTCCCCAATCAGAAAAATTACTCTAATATAGCCTTAATTCTTCTAACTCCTGAAGAACTTGCCTCTTCTTTCTTAATCTTAAAATGGCCTAATTCACTTGTATTAGACACGTGAGGTCCACCACATAATTCTATTGATACATCTCCAATTTTATATACTGTTACAGTATCTCCATATTTATCTGCAAACATTGCTTCTGCTCCCATGGCTATTGCTTCGTCTTTTTTCATTTCTAGTCTTTCTACTGGAATTGCTTCTGTTATCCATTTATTTACTAAATCTTCTGTTTGTTTCTTTTCCTCTGGTGTCATTTTGCTTGGATGTGAAAAGTCAAATCTCATTCTTTCTTCTGTTATGTTACTTCCTCTTTGATGTACGTGTGAGCCAAGAACTTGCTTTAATGCTGCATTTAGAAGGTGTGTTGCTGTATGGTATTTTGTTTCTATAACTCCAGTTGATGCTAAACCACCTTTGAATTTTTGTGTTGCTCCTGCTCTTGATTTTTCTTGATGTTCTTTGAATAATTTATCAAATTCTTCCATTGATATTTTCATTTCTGATTCTTCAGCTAATTCTTTTGTTACTTCTGGTGGAAATCCATAAGTATCATATAATCTAAATACCATTTTTCCATCAATCATATCTTTTCCTTGTGCTTTTAGTTTTGCAACTTCTTTGTTGAATTCTTTTTCCCCATTTGCTAATGTTTTTACAAATTTGTCTTTTTCTTCTATTATGACTGTTTTTATTAGGTCTTTATTTTTTTCTAAATCTGGATACATTTCTTTTAGGTTTTCCACATTTAATTCTATTAATGTTCCTAATTCCTCAAGATTTATTTGAAGTTTGTTCAGATGTCTTATCATTCTTCTTATTAAACGACGAAGTACATATCCTCTATCTAAGTTTGATGGTCTTCCTCCATCTGATATTATCATCATACTTGAACGTAGGTGTTCTGCTATTATTCTTCTACTTTCTATTATATCTACCTTTTCAAGTTCTACAAGTTTGTCCATTATTGGTTTAAATATTTCTGTATCAAAAGGTGTTTCTTTTCCTTGTAATAACATTGTCATTCTTTCTAAACCAAGTCCTGTATCAACATTGTGTTGTTTTAGTTTTGAATATCCTTTTTCGTCTTTAAAGTATTCCATAAATACGTTATTCCAGATTTCTACGTATTTTCCACAATCACAACTTGGTTGGCAGTCTGGTGAGCATGCTGGCTTTCCTGTATCGTAAAACATTTCTGTGTCTGGTCCGCATGGTCCTGTTTCTCCTGCTATCCACCAGTTGTCGTCTTTTCCGTAATAGTAGATGTGTCCATCTAGTATTCCTGCTTTTTTCCAACATGAAGCTGCTACTTCATCTTTTGGGCAATCTTCATCTCCCTTGAATACTGTTACAGATAGCTTTTCTACTGGTATTCCTAATTCTTTTGTTAGGAAGTCGAAACTCATTTTTATTGATTCTTCTTTAAAATAGTCTCCAAGTGACCAGTTTCCTAGCATTTCAAAGTATGTTAAGTGACGATTGTCTCCTACTTCGTCTATGTCGTTTGTTCTTACACATTTTTGGTAATCTGTTAGTCTTGTTCCTGCTGGATGTGGTTCTCCAAGTAAATATGGGACAAGTGGTTGCATTCCTGCTGTTGTAAATAATACTGATGGATCATTTTCTGGTATTAATGATGCAGATGGTATTACAGTGTGTCCGTGAGCTTTAAAAAAGTTTAAATATTTGTTTCTTATTTCTATTGCTTTCATTTATTTTTCCTTCTTTCTCTAAAAAAATCTTTTTTATTATACATTAAAATTGGCTAATTTGCAAGATTTTTTGATTTATGGCACATATTTTTATGACTATTACTAATTTTTTTATATTGGTATAAAATTCATTTTTCTGCAAATACTATAAAAAA
>USOM01000051.1 GCA_900556345.1 uncultured Clostridium sp.
AAATTTAATGACTGAAATCGGAAAATGTTTTGCTAATTATTTTAAAGATAAAAATATCACAAAAGTTGTAACTATAGAAAGTTCAGGGATTGCTCCTGCTTTTGCAACTGCAAATATTTTGAATGTTCCTATGGTTATTTTTAAGAAACAACATTCAAGTATTTTAAATAGAGATGTTTATGAAACAACTGTCCATTCTTATACTAAGAATTCTGATTATATTTTAACTGCTTCTAAAAATTTTTTACATGAAAATGACAATATTTTAATTATTGATGATTTTTTGGCTAATGGCGAAGCTGTTTTAGGTACTTCTAGAATTTTGAGTATGGCTAATTGTAATGTTAAAGGTGTTGGAATTGTTATTGAGAAAGCTTTTCAGCCTGGGCATGATAAATTAGTTAATAACGGATTTGATGTTTATTCTTTGGCTAGAGTTAGTAAATTAGGAAAAAATTTAATTGAGTTTGTAAATTAAAACCAAAGAAACCACTGCTAAGTGGTTTCTTTCTTTGGCTATTTGGTAGGTGTGCCAAATCCTACATCTCTTTTGACCTATTTATTAGTAGGTGTGTGGAGGGCACAATTGTCCACTTCAAATAACCCTTCTTATTGTATGTTAATTATATCACTTTAATTCAGTTTTGTCTAGAAATTTTTAAATATTATATTTCCTCTATTTTTGATTGTTTGTTTCCATGTTCTTTCATTTAGCTTCATCAATGTCAAGATTGAGTTTTTAGGATGTTCTTTATCTTCTGCTATAGCAATTTTTATTACAACTCTTCCATTTTTTTCAATCTCATTTATTCTTTTTAATAATATAATAGTATCCTCATTTCTATTATCACTTAATATTAAATCTGGACTCTCTATAATATTTTTTAGATAAGGTTTTAACTCCATATATTCGTCAAAATGTTTTATTAATATATGTTCATTCAATCTTTCATCCGTTAATATCACTTCACTAGTTATTGCCTTTTCTCTGTATTCTCCTATATTTTCCAAATTAAGTTCTCCAATATACTGCACTTAACATACCTCATTTATTTATATTTTACCCAAACAATCCGCGTTTCTTCACAGGTGGTTGCTCATTCATAGTTTTAGCAAGTTCAACCATAAGTTCTCTTTGCTCCTTAGTAAGTCTTCTAGGCGTTTGAACAACAACTCTAAAAATAAAATTACCTTGAGCAGTAGAATTTAAGCTCTTAAATCCTTTAGCGCGAATAGTAAATTGAGTACCTGTTTGAGTACCATCAGGCATTCTGTAAACTTCTTTAGTTCCATCTACCATTGGAATTTCAAGTTCTGCACCTAATGTTGCTTGTGTAATTGTAACAGGAATATCGCAATATACATTATTTCCATCTCTCTTATAAATACTACTTTTTCTAACTCTAACAGTTATGTATAAATCTCCAGCAGGTCCTCCTTTTGTTCCTGGATTTCCTTGACCTCTTAATACTACTGTTTGGTTATCATTTATTCCTGCTGGAATTTTAACTTTAACTTTTGGTGATTTTCTAACTGTTCCCTTTCCGTGACAATTTTCGCAAGGTTCTTTTATAATTTCGCCTGTTCCCCTACATTCTGAACAAGGTCTTGTAGTTTGAACTCTTCCCAATATTGTATTTTGGAAACTTGTTACATTACCTGTACCATTACATGTTGGACATTTTATTGGACTTGTTCCTTTTTTAGCTCCTGTTCCATTACATTCTGTGCAGGTTTCTTGTCTATTAACTATAATTTCTTTTTCTGTTCCTAAAAAAGACTCCTCAAAAGTTATTTCTATACTTATATTTAAATCTTCACCTTTACGAGGTCCATTGTTTCTTCTCGAATTTGCCCTTTGACCTCCAAATCCTCCGCCAAAGAATGATGAGAATATATCTCCCAAATCTCCAAAATCGCCAAAATCTGATGATGTATATGAATAATATCCATTTCCACCACCAAATGGTCCTCCTGCTCCAAATCCTGCACCACTTGGATCTGCTGTTCCAAATTGGTCATACATTTTTCTTTTTTGTGGATTTGATAATACCTCATAAGCCTCATTTA
Organism: uncultured Clostridium sp.; assembly: GCA_900556345.1. GTDB lineage: Bacteria > Bacillota > Clostridia > TANB77 > CAG-508 > CAG-269. The sequence goes on from USOM01000051.1 coordinate 2,071, forward strand.
CTTCTTTAAATTTAGCTTCTGCTGCCTCTTTATTATCTGGATTTGCATCTGGATGATATTTTTTTGCCATCTTTCTATATGCTTTTTTTAGTTCGTCATCTGTTGCCGTTTTGCTTACACCTAGTATTTCATAATAATCCTTTTTCTCTGCCACCTTTTTCACCTCCAACTAATTTTTCGTCCTTTATCAAAGTTTGAGGTTGGACATTTTTGTTTCCAACCTCTTTTAACTTCTTTACAATTATTTATTGTCATCTTCTACTTTATAATCAGCATCATATACATTTCCATTATCATTTGCTTCATTTCCAGCATTTGGGTCTACACCTTCTGCTCCTTCAGCTCCTGCATTTGGATTTGCATTTTTGTATAGTTGTTCACTCATTTCATAGAATACTTTTGTTAATTTTTCTGTTGCTTCTTTAATTGCTTCAGTATCGTTTGATTCTAAGGCTTTTTTAGTTGCTTCAATTTCATTTTCAATTTTAGCTTTTTCCTCTCCACTAACCTTGTCTCCAAGTTCATTTAGAGTTTTTTCACTATTATATACTAAGCTTTCAGCATTATTTTTAACTTCAATTTCGTCTTTTCTCTTTTTGTCTTCTTCAGCATGTGCTTCTGCATCCTTAACAGCTTTTTCGATATCTTCGTCTGTTAAGTTTGTTGATGCTGTAATTGCAACATTTTGACTGTTTCCTGTAGCCATATCTTTTGCTGATACGTGAACTATACCATTTGCATCTATATCAAATGTAACTTCTATTTGTGGTACTCCTCTTGGTGCTGCTGGAATTCCTGTTAATTGGAATCTTCCTAATGTTTTGTTATACGCTGCCATTTCACGTTCACCTTGTAATACGTGAACCTCAACTGATGTTTGACCATCTGCTGCTGTTGAGAATATTTGTGATTTTTTAGTTGGTATTGTTGTATTTCTTTCGATTAATTTTGTAAATACTCCACCATAAGTTTCAATTCCAAGTGATAGAGGTGTTACATCTAGTAATACTAAGTCTTTAACGTCTCCGGATAATACACCACCTTGAATAGCTGCACCAATTGCAACACATTCATCTGGGTTTATACCTTTATCTGCATCTTTTCCAGTTATTTTCTTAACTGCTTCTTGAACTGCTGGAACTCTTGTAGATCCACCAACTAATAATACTTTGTGGATATCTTGAGCTGTTAATCCTGCATCTTTAAGTGCTTGGTTAACTGGTCCTGCAGTTGCATCTACTAAGTCTTTTATTAATTCTTCGAATTTTGATCTTGTAAGTGTTACATCTAAGTGTTTTGGTCCTGTTGAATCAGCTGTGATAAATGGTAAATTGATATTTGTTTGTCCAACACCTGATAAGTCTTTTTTAGCTTTTTCAGCAGCTTCTTTTAATCTTTGCATTGCCATTTTATCTGTACTTAGGTCGATTCCATCAGATTTTTTGAATTCTGATACTAGGTAATCTATAATTTTTTGGTCGAAGTCGTCTCCTCCTAAGTGTGTGTTACCATTTGTTGCTAAAACTTCGAATACTCCATCACCGATATCTAGTATTGAAACATCGAATGTTCCTCCACCTAAGTCATATATTAATATTTTTTGGTCTTGTTCTTTATCCATTCCATAAGCTAATGCTGCTGCTGTTGGTTCATTTATAATTCTTAGAACTTCTAGTCCTGCTATTTTTCCTGCATCTTTTGTAGCTTGTCTTTGGCTATCGCTAAAGTATGCTGGAACTGTTATAACAGCTTGTGTTACTTTTTGTCCTAAATAGTTTTCTGCATCTGTTTTTAATTTTTGTAGTATCATTGCTGATATTTCTTGTGGAGAGAATGTATCTCCTTCTATTTTTACTTTTTCACTTGTTCCCATTTTTCTTTTTATTGATATTACTGTGTTGTCTGGGTTTGTAACAGCTTGACGTTTTGCGATTTGTCCAACTAGTCTTTCACCATTTTTTGAAAATGCAACTACTGATGGAGTTGTTCTATCTCCTTCTGCATTTGGTATTACTACTGGTTCTCCTCCTTCCATAACTGCTACACATGAGTTTGTTGTTCCTAAGTCAATTCCTATAATTTTTCCCATTATAATCTTCCTCCCTTTATATTTATTAATTATTAACTACCACCATTGAATGTCTTAATACCTTGCTTCCTAATTTGTATCCTTTTCTGTATTCTTGTACTATTTCTTGGCTTTGTTTGCTTTCATCTTGTACACTTCCTACAGCATCATGTAAACTTGGATCAAATATTTGTCCATCTGTTGGTATTTCTTCGACATTGTGTTTATTTAAAAATTCTTTGAATTGTTTTTCTACAAGTTGAACTCCTTGTTTGTATTGTTCATCTTTACTTTCTGCTTTTACCGCATTTTCTAAGTTGTCTATTGCAGGTAACATTCCTGTTATTATATCCCCTAAAACAGAATTATATAAGCTTTCTCTTTCTTTTTGACTTCTTTTTTTGAAGTTTTCAAATTCTGCTAGGACTCTTTTATATCTATCATTTAATTCATCGTATTCTTCATTTGAATGTAATACTTTTTCTTGATTTTCTTTTACCTCTATATTTTCTACTTCTTCAGTATTTTCTTTTTCTGCCACTTTTATCCCTTCTTTCTTTTTTAGTGTTATTTTAGCACTCAAAAGTAAAGTTTGCTAAATTCTTGTATATAATATACTTTTTTTTAGCAGTTGTCAAGTATTTTTGCTAATTTTTTAATAAAAAATAAAGTCTTGCACAACACAAGACTTTTTCTTTATTTTTCCTCATTCAATTTCTTACTAATATACTTCATAACCGAAATAACCTTAGAATAATCCATTCTCTTAGGCCCTATAATGCCAATAGTACCCATATCTTTATTACCAATCTTATGTTTAAAAGTAACAACACTAAAATCCTTAAGTTGTTCTTTCTCATCTTCGCCACCAATATAAACATTAATATCCTCGGCAAAGCCTGAATTAAGCATATCTGCAATAAGTTCTTTTTCATCTAGAATATTCATAAAATTCTTAGCAACTTGAAGAGAATTAAATTCTGGCAAATCTAGTTCCTTTCTAGCACCTTGAAGATGGATTTCATTTTCCTCAAATAGAACCTTTTTAATTTGAGTAATTATAGGTTTAATTACCCCAACCATTCCTTTCATCTCATTATATAAATATTCTTCTAAAGGTTGGTTTATAGTTTCAATTGGTTTACCTTTAAGTTTATTATTAAACATATAATTTATAGTTTCAACTTGTTTTTCATTAACATCCTCATCAAATTTTATAATAGTTTCTTTAACCATTCCTGTATCTGTCATAATAACTGCTAAAATCATTCTTGAACCTAATAAAACAAATTTTATTTCTTTAATTATTTGTTCTTCTGTTTTAGGTCCTATTGTAACAGTAGTATAATGAGTTATTTCTGAAATAGTATTTGCTGTTATTTTAGTTAAATCTTCAATTTCATTAACTTTTGTTTCTAGTTTATCACTTATATATTTAACTTCTTCTAAGCTTATGTTGTCATCTTTAAGTAATTCGTCAACATAGTATCTGTAACCTTTTGCTGATGGTACTCTTCCACTAGATGTATGCATTTTGTCAAGTAAGCCTTTTTTCTCAAGGTCTGCCATTTCATTTCTTATTGTTGCACTACTACATTCTAAGCCATATTTACTTATTAAAGCATTTGAGCTTACTGGCTCTGCAGTGTTAATATATTCTTCAACTATTGCTTGCAAAACCTTTTTCTTTCTATCATCTAGCATTTTTATTCCCCTCTTTTCTATTTAATCTCGTTTAATTTGATATTTTTTATTATGATATTTGAAAAATCATCATTTTCTTCCTCAAACTGCAACTTATTTATTTGTTTTGTTTTTTCTTCATTTATAGTTATTTCTGATAAATCAACTAAAATTTTATTTGATAAATTCATACCTAATGGTAATGTCATATTTTTATTATCAAAAAAGATTATGTTTGTAAATGCTATATTGTTTGTACCTTTTGGTAGCTTAATTTTATATAAATATAAATTATCTACATTTTTCTCTTCTTTTAGGAACTCATTTAATTCTTTTTCAGAATCAAGTGAAACCGCTTCAAATGTATTAAATTCTAGTTCTTCTGAACTTGCTTTATATACATACATATCTTCTGATAACTGATTTTTCTTTATCGCACTTTTTATATCTTTTATTACTCTTTCTAAGCTTCTTTTTAGCTCAATTCCTCTTGTCTCTTTTTTAACTCCAAGAATTTCAACTCTATCACGTGGTTGTTCTCTATGAGTTTTATTACCTATTGTTCTTTCTTTATTATTTGTTTGTCTAATCCTTCCAAAGATATTAAAAATATCATCATCATCTGTTTCTATGTCATCACCTTTTGCTCTAGCTAAT
>USOM01000052.1 GCA_900556345.1 uncultured Clostridium sp.
CTCTAGCACATACATCTTTTATTGGTTCAATGTTTCTTTCATTAGAATTTTCTGTATAATTGTGTATCTTCTCCCAGCTTTCAATCATTTCTTTTATTTCATCTTTAGTTTTTCCCTCAAAATCTCCATACCCACGTTCTTCTAAGGCTTTATTATATATAATTTTACACTTTTTATCTTCGTTTACTATTTCGGCTGTTTTTCTTGCTCTTTTTAGTGGCGAACAAAAAATTAAATCTATATTGCATTTATTTATTTCTTCTTTTGCTTTTCTTGCCTGTTCTATTCCTGTTTCATTTAATTCTATATCAGTCTTTCCTTGTGTCTTTTTTGCTAAATTCCAATCTGTTTGACCGTGTCTTATAACATATACTTTCATTACACATTACCTCCTTCGTTAATTAGGGTTAAAATATATCATATTTGTTTAAATTACACAAGTATATTTTGACTTTTTATGTAAATTATATTATAATATAATTTATGTAAAATGCAGTATAATAATTCGATGGAAACTTTTTCCAGAAAGGAGATTTTATGTGTTACAAAGAAAAAAGACGGTATTTAGTAACAACTCTTTTATGCATTTTAGTACTAATTTCTACAAACTTTCAAACCAGCGTAGCAGCTCATATGCTACAGTACCCTTGTGTTTCGGATGAATCATCTATTATAAACAAAAGTGATTTATCAATAATTGAAACATCGGAAGCAACTTTAAGACAATATGATATCTATTTATATGTTGAATTATCAACAGAAGGTGAATGTTTTCAATCCTCAACAGATATGTTAGCCTATAATTTATATAATGATATTTTTTCAGACAATCAAAAAGGAATAGTTATTGCTTATTCTTTTTATGAGCAGTTTGAAGGATATTATTCTATAAAATTAGGAAATGACACATCTCTCGATGAATCACATATGAGGAATATTATATCAGACGGATTTAACAAATATGGAACTGAATCGGAGTGGATTACTTCTACTTATAAAGATTTAGTTAAATATGTACATTCCGTAGAAACAAAGGAAATTAAAGCTGAGGAAAAAGAGCAACGTTTAATTGAACGTGAATCCAAACCTCGTACTTTCAATCCTTTTTTTGCCACAGGGGCCATTTTCATTGTTATTATAATTGCAATTATTGCTACAATTAATCATTTAAAAAACAGAATAACAATAGAAAATCAAAAAGATGAAATATCAGATAAACAAAAGCAAATTGATGATATGAATGATGGTTTTATTGCTTTAAGTAATGCTTTACGCGTTATTTTGGATTTAGCCAAAAAGGAACAATCCCAAAGAGAAAGTCAATATGAACCTCTTCAAATTGAAGAAAAAGGAACTGATAGAATAGCACAAGAATTTTCTGGAAAGTATCAACAACTGCTAGATATTAAAGCTGAGGCTAGTAATTTTTATAAATTAAAAGATGCATTAGACGAATTCAATGCGCTGCCTCCAGAATCCCAATCATCAATTAGCATCGATATTTCAAAAATTGAAACCCTATACAAAAAAAGTGCAATTGAGTATTCAAAACAAATCGAAGATTTAATTCTTCTTAATTGCACACAGTACGAAAATACTCCTGATTATTTCAAGCACTTAGGTACTGAAATCGAAATTTGTACAAAAAAATCACCTGCCTATATTAAAGAACTTGTTTTTAATGACATTCTTAATAAAGTAAAACCTTAATATATGCAGCAAAACGGCCCTCGAAAATCGAGGGCCGTTTTGAAAATACACAATTACAAAACTATTTAGATTCTTTTAAAACTTTATTTAGTGTTTTTACATCAACACTTCCTTTATAAAAGTCTTTTTGTGAACAGCCAGCTCTGCCTCCTCCCGCACATGCGCAGGCACAAGCACAAGAACTATGTGCACAAGAGCTATGAGCACAACTCGAATAATAGTGTCCTCCACCAAATCCTGAGCCTCCGCCATAGTCATCAACTATTACTACCAAAATTCCTATAAAAACAACAATCACAACAATAACTATCAATATTACTTCTCCAACTCCTATACCTGAATCGTCACTAGCTTGTTCGTCTTTTTTTACATTCCAAGCTTGTAAATCATAATATACTTCTATTGGAAAATGTTCTCCTTCTTTAAGGCTTTCCTTCTGCCATTCAAGATAGCTTCCATTCATATTATATCCGCTACTTGCTGATTGAGCTTGATTCACATTCCATCTCAAAGTTAATTTGTCGATCTTCATACTATCAAACCAACCAGGAGTAAAGTTGTAACGTATCTGCTTTTCATCATCTAATATTCTATACATATAAGATTGATGAATTGAAAATGCCATATGAATATAGGCATCTTTATAATACTTGTCCTTCAACAAAATCTTAACATATGAGCCATCACTATTGTGATAGTCATCTGTATACTCAATTTTTTCAATTGTTTCACGGCTTCTTGATTTTATTTCATCAACGTGCTTATTGGGTATACCAAAATCTACATATGTTAAAGGTTCACCATCATCTTCAACAACGTGCCATACCAGATCATACGAAATATCTAATGTTCCATCATTCCGGACATCAACAGTTATTGTATAATCTTTTAATTCATCTACAGGATTTGTTGCATTTACTTTTTCTGCTGAAAATGTAAATATCCCAACATACAAAATAACCAGTGTAAAGATTGCGTTTAAGATTTTTTTCATATCTTTTATTTCCCTTCATTTAAAACATTTCTAAATTGACAGTTTGAATTATTCTTTATAACTTGTTTCTTTATCTTTTTGGCCTTTCTAGAATCCCAAATTTCATCCCACTTAAGAGATAAAATATTGCCCAAAGATGCATTTTCACCCAACCAGCTTTGGCAAGGTACAACATTTCCATTAGGCGCAATTGCCATATTTGAAATGCAAGCACCACAGCACGGAACCTCTAAATTCATATCCCTTAAGATACTTTCTGGAACCTGCCCTGGAGAAGTAAATGAAATTTCCATACCACTTTCAGCGCAATATTCTGTTGCTTCTTTAAGAATTCGTATTAATCCTGCAGCTGTAAGCTCACTTTTTTCGCACTCTTCAGTTGTTGCATTTCCAGTTGGGATAACTCCTGAACAGGTTACATAAATTACACCTAATTCATATAAAAACTGCAAAGTAGAAACATAATCTTGATTGTTTGAAACAATAGGAGTATTAATGCTTACATTTAATCCTGTTTCAATTGCATTTTTAATTCCTTCTACAGTCTTTTCCCATCCGCCTTCAATTCCAACTAATTCATTGTGAATCTCCGGATCTGAAGAATAGAATGTAATTTGAAGAGAATCAAGGTCCGCATCATAGAGATCTTGGCAATAACTTTTATCGGCAAGTTTTAACCCATTTGTATTCAAACGAGTCACAAATCTTCTTGCCATCGTTATTAATTCAACCAAATCCTCTCTTCTTGTTGGTTCTCCGCCTGTGAAGGTTACCTGTGACACATAAGCTTCATTCCAAAGCTTATTTAAAATATCATTCCAGTCGTTTGTAGTTAACTCTGGAACCTCTGCCTGTGTCTGACCAGCAGCATAGCAAATTTTGCATTTCTGGTTGCAATTCCACTTGCCCTCCTTAGTCATCGCACTAACCATTAAATCCATTCTTAATGGTCCGGACATTTTGTCAGCATAATCTATTATAGACATACTAACATCGCTTTTTACTTCTTCGCCTTTGGCAATCGCAATCATTGTTCCCAGCATTTCATTAAGATCTGCTTTGAACCTTGCTTTAAAATGACATGGGTAAATTTTCTGCATCCTAATACAAACTTTTCTTACAATTTCTCTCAAATCGTTTTCAAGGATTTCCTTTCCTTCAAATTTGTTTACCTCTCTAATAAACATTGAAAGAAGTATTGTCCATGATGAATTTAATGTTATTAATCTCCATCCATTCAAAACGACAATCGCAGGCATTGCTCTTTTTCCTTTTCTTGCAGGAACTAAGTGAATTCTAACCGCTCCAGGTCCTTCCGGATTAAGTGTTGTACTTTCTACACACTTAATCCCATTTAAATACCGAAGTGCACGTTTGTTTCTGATTTTGTTTTTCATAATGAAAAATCCTCCTTATAATTTTTTCAATGTGCATTTTTTGAAAATACATTAAAATAAGCCAAATAAATCTGCTTTTATTGTATTTTCTGATTGTTTATAGTAACTTATATATTATACTATATTTACATAATTTATTCAAGTATATTTACACACACTCCTTATACTTCGTGTTTTTTACTAAGCTCTATAATCAAACTCATATCATCATCTTCAGCTGCCTTATTTTTCCTAATTGCTCCACATTTCTTGCACTTAAAAATAATAACATATCCTTTTTTATTACTAATTTCTAACCCTATAGGTTCCAAATCTCCGTGACAATTTTCTTCTCTATCCCCTGGATTTATATCAACGTGTTTTGAGTGTAAACAATATGGGCAATGATTTCTGCAAGAATACCCAAGCTTTGGCACTTTTCTTCCACAATTTTCGCATATAAACTCTTCATCAATTACTGTAAAATTTCTTGGCATAATCTTTTCCTTTCTTTTTGAAATGGGGACGGTTCCTTTTTCAAAAAAGAACCGTCCCAAATTCAAAATTAATACTCAAAATATCCTCCACCTAAGAATTCTTTAAGCAATGAATTAGCTGGTATATATTCTGAAGGTATTGGTTCAAAATATTTTAATATATTTATTAATCTAACCGCTTCTGCGTGTTCTCTCTTATCTGTTGTTATAGCTTGTAATAAAGGTAAAGCAATATTTTTAAGTGCTGCTATTTCATAAATTAAAGATGTATTAAACATACTATCTGCTGTTTCTTGGTATGGGAAAATGTTAACTCTTTCTCCCCTATTTACTTTTGGCCAAGAATCTAAAGTATGTTCTGCACTATAATTTCTAAATTGATAGTCTCTTACAATTCTTCTTATCAATCTTGAATCTGTTGTTGAAATCCTATTTAATCTGTCCATATTTAATACTGTTAAATCACTAATATAAACCTTATATTTATTTTCTTTTGGTATTTGTGATGTTAATTTATCATTTAAACAATGAATTCCTTCTATAACTAGAATTTCATCTTCTGCCAAATGCATTGTTTTTCCTTTATATCTTTTTGTTCCAACAGAAAAATCAAATTCAGGACATTCTATTGTTTCTCCATTTAATAAAGCTGTTAGATGATTATTAAATAGTTCTAAATCAATTGCTTCTATATTCTCAAAATCATATTCTCCATTTTCATCTCTTGGAGTGTCTGGTCTTTCTACAAAATAATTGTCAACTGAAATTGTAATTGGTTTTAAACCATTTATTTTTAGTTGCAAACCTAATCTTTGTGCAAATGTTGTTTTTCCTGATGATGATGGACCTGCAATTAGAACCATTTTTACATTTTTTCTTTCAGCTATTTTATCAGCTATTTGAGCTATTTTCTTTTCATGTAAGGCTTCTTCTAACATTATTAGATTTTTTATATTTCCGTGTTTTATTATGTTGTTTAATTTATAAATTGTTGTTACATCTAATATTTTATGTATATCATTATATTCATCTAATGCCCAATGTAATTTTTTTGTTTCTTGGTATGGTGGCAAAGTATTTGGATTGCTACTGCTTGGGTATCTTAATAAAAATCCATCATCATATTGAACCAAGTCAAAAATCTTTGTAATTCCTGTACTTATTGCAATATCTTCATATATGTAATTATAGTAATCCTCACAATAATACATATTTATATCTTCATTATTTTCTAAATCTAACTGCAATCTTCCTCTTGATGAATCTTCTTTTGCATAAAGCTCTTCCGCTTCTTTTCTTGTTAATTTCTTTTGAATTATAGGTAAGTTTTCTGCTATAATTTTTCTCATTTCATTTTCTACATTTGTTAAAATCTCTGTTGTAACTTCCATATTATCTATTGAACAAAACATTGAATATGCAAGTTGATAATTTACTCTTATTTTCGCCTCTTTATATAATTTATCAAATGCCTTTGCCATTATATAAATAAGTGTTCTTCTATATATTTTCATACCACCTTGTGTTGCAATATTTACAAGTGATACAGTTCCATCTTCTTCTAGAACATAATCTAACCTTTTATATTCATTATTATATTTTGCTCCAATAATTGGAATTTCACTTTTTTCGATTTCTTCTTTAAATGCTTCTTTTATGCTAGTATTTTTTGAAATTTCTCTTTCTTGTGAATTGTATATTATTTTCATATTTACATATATTCCTTTCTTTTTTATGTTAAAAATTTACTATGCTTAGTATAACATTTCAAAATTAATTAGTCAAATATTCTTTAATTCCCCGAAAGCCTTCTATAATTCATTTATGATAATGTCTTAATAAATCATTTAGGAAAATGTCTTAATTT
>USOM01000053.1 GCA_900556345.1 uncultured Clostridium sp.
CTATATAAGTTGTAATTACTTCACCTTTTTTGAAGGAGCGTTTAGTAACCTTGTTACAGCTATTATTAAAATCTTCGAAAAAATTTGAAGCATTAAAATCTGTTATCATTTAAAATCACCTTTCATGATGAAATATATCATAAAATTGTTGCAAATGCAACAGAAAATAAAAGGAAAATAATTTTAAATAAATCTAGTAATTTTTAATTCAATATGATATACTGAGGTGGTACAAAAAAATAAAAAGTAGCCAAAATATCAAGGAGGCGAAAATTGAAAGTAATAAAAAGAGATGGCAGAGTTGTAGATTACAATAAAGACAAAATATTGATTGCAATCGAAAAAGCCAATAATGAAGTAATAGACGAAAAAGAAAAAGCAAGCAAAGAAGATATAAAAATAATAACAAATTATATTGAAAAAATAGACAAAAAAAGAATTTTAGTAGAAGATATGCAAGACATAATAGAACAAAAACTAATGGAAATAGGAAAATATGAACTTGCAAAAAAATACATAGTATATAGATATACAAGAGCATTAGTAAGAAAAAGCAATACTACAGATGAAACAATATTAGGATTAATAAGAAATCAAAATCGAACCGAAGAAACAAAGCCAAGAGATATGTTAAAAGTATCCTCGCAAAGAGATTATATTGCAGGAGAAGTTTCTAGAGATTTAACCAAAAGATTGTTATTACCAGAAAAAATATCAAAAGCAAATGAAGAAGGAATATTATATTTTCACAATTCAGATTATTTTATGGGAACAAGTATTAATTACTGTGTAACAGATGTAAAAGATATGTTATATAATGGAACTATAATAAATGAAGTAAAAATAGAAGAACCAAGAACTTTTGATAAAGCATGCAATATTTTAACTCAAATAATTGCACAAGTTGGAAGCAATTTATACGGAAAACAATATATAGATTTAAGCTGTTTGGGAAGATTTTTAAGAAAAAGCATAGAAGAGTATGAAAAAGAATTTAAGTTTAAGGAAAGATTTAATGAAAATGAACTAGAAGAAATTATAAGTAACTATGAGCAAAAGCAATTAAAAGAAGGAGTACAGACAATTAAATATCAATTAAAAACGCTTAATACTACAGGGGGAAAAGAACCACAAGTTATATTATATTTAGACTTAAATCAAGAAAAAGAGTATTTAAAAGAAAATCTAAAAATTAAAGAAGAACTAATAAAACAAATGCCAGAAGAAATAAGCGAGGAAAAATACAAATTTCAAGGAAAATTTAATCAAGGAATAGTAAGTATAAACTTGCCACAAATAGCAATAATAGCAGACGAAAATGAAGAAAAATTCTATCAAATTTTAGATGAAAGGTTAGAGTTATGTAAAGAAGCATTAATGTGTAGACATTATCAGTTATTAGGAACACTTTCAGATGCTAGCCCTATCATTTGGCAAAATGGAGGAATATCAAGGCTAAAATCTGGTGAAAAAATAGACAAATTACTACACGGCAAGTATTCAAATTTATCACTTGGATATATTGGAACAAACGAAATGGCGGAATTAATAAAACCCGCAGAATCAATAGAAGAAAAAAATAAATTTATAATAAATGTAATAAAAAACTTAAAAGAAACAATAGAAAAATGGAAAAAAGAAACAGATATTATATTTGTGTTAGATGGCCATCCACCTGAAAATGTTGGACATAAATTTGCAACCAAAGACAAAGAAAGGTATGGAACCATTAAAAATGTAACCGATAAAGGTTATTATACAAATTGATATAAATGGGCATAATATTAATATGCTTTAAGAGAAAGGAAGGATAACAAATGTTAAAAAAAGTAGGAATTTTAATTAATGGTGGAGATGCACCGGGACTAAATGCTGTAATTCGTGCAATAACAAGAACAGCAGAGAAAAATGGAGTAGAATGTTATGGATTTATAGATGGTTTTAATGGATTATTAAATAATAATTATATAAAATTAGACCACGAACAAATAACATCAGGAATATTACATAAAGGTGGTGCAATAATTGGTTCATCATTAAATTCAAATGTGTTTAATTATAAAGTAATAGAAGATGGAAAAGAAGTATATAAAGATTTATCAGAACAATGTGTGCAAAATTTAAAAAATGATGGAATAGATTGTTTATTTACATTAGGAGGAGATAGCACACAAAAATCTGCTAGAGATTTTTCATTAAGAGGAATAAATGTAATAGGAGTTCCAAAAACAATAGATAATGATGTTGCATGTACAGATGAAACATTTGGATTTAATACAGCTGTATCTGTTGCAACTGAAGCCTTAGATAGACTTCATACAACAGCAGAAACTCATAATAGAATAATGGTATTAGAAGTTATGGGAAGATATGCAGGATGGATAACACTAGAATCAGCAATTGCAGGAGGAGCAGATGTAGCTTTACTTCCAGAAATACCTTATGATATAGACAAAGTAGTAGAAAAAATTCAAGCAAGACAAAAAGCTGGAAAAAACTTCAGTGTAGTTGTAGTATCAGAAGGAGCATTCCCAAAAGGAGGAAGCATTTCTGTAAAAGATACACGTGAAGGTGGAAAAGGTGTTATAAATATTCAACTAGGTGGAGCAGGAGATATTGTAGCAAAAGAACTTGAGAGACGTACAGGTTTAATTTCAAGAAATACAACTCTTGGATATCTACAAAGAGGAGGAACACCTACATCAACAGATAGAATATTATCTACAAAATATGGTGCAAAAGCAATGGAACTAGCACTAGAAGGAAAATTTAATGTGCTAACAGTTTTGAAAGATGGAAAATTAGATTATGTTTCACTAGAAGATGTTGTAGGAAATAACAAAGTTATAGGAGCAGTTGAGGGTGGAACAGAAGATAGTAATATGAAAGTTGTAAAAATGGATGATGATTTAATAAAAACAGCAAGAGACATTGGGATTTGCTTAGGAGATTAACAGAAGATTTAAGTGTTGATTTTTGTGAAAAATGTGTTATAATATTTAAGTTACTAGTTAATATACTACACAAAAAAAGGAGAAAATGGAGCAAATGAAATTTTTTATTGCAACATCAACCGAAATACCCAAGAAAGGCATGAAGAATTACTTGTGTCGGAAGTTTACAACAAATCCAGAAGTGAAAATCAATTGTTTTATGGGTCGAGTAAATTTTACGTTAAAATTATGGAGTAGTGATTCTGTCTACGTCGTAGTAGATGGAGAAGGAGACATTTATTTTGTCCAACTTCAGAAAAAATAACAAAAAATGCCAGTATATTTTAAAATATGCTGGTATTTTTTAGATAGAAGTTATATAATAAAAACATCAAAAAAGAAAAGGAAAAACAAAATGGAAAGGTATCAAGAAATAGAAAGAACAATAATAACAACCTATAGAAAACAAATATGGGCTAAATTTATAAAAGCAATAACAGAGTATCAAATGATAGAAGATGGCGACAAAATAGGAATTTGCATATCGGGTGGAAAAGATTCGATGTTACTTGCAAAGTGTTTTCAAGAGCTAAAAAAGCACGGAAAAAACAATTTCGATGTAGAATTTATAGTAATGAACCCAGGATATAATGAGAAAAATAAAAATAAAATAATAGAAAATAGCAAAATCTTAAATATACCAATAACAATGTTCGAAACAGATATATTTGAAAGAGTTGAAAAAATGAATGATCATGAATGCTATTTATGTGCAAGAATGAGAAGAGGATATTTATACAAAAAAGCACAGGAACTAGGCTGTAACAAGATAGCATTAGGACATCATTTTGATGACGTTATAGAAACTGTTTTAATGGGAATGCTATTTGCAGGAAAAATGCAAACAATGATGCCAAAGCTAAAAAGCACATCACATCCAGGAATGGAATTAATTAGACCATTTTATTTTGTAAGAGAAGATGATGTAATAAGCTGGATGAATTATAATGATTTAGAATTTATAAAATGTGCTTGCAAAATAACAGAAAGACAAGCAAAAAGAAGTCTAGAAGGCGGAAAGACCTCAAAAAGAGCAGAAACAAAAGAATTAATAAAGATGCTTAGAGAAAAATATGAAAATTCTGATATAAACATTTTTAATAGTACGCAAAATGTGAATCTTGAAACAATTTTATCATATAAAAAAGATGGAAAAACAGTAAACTTTTTAGATGAATATTAATTTTTTCTGATTGGGGACGGTTCTTTTTCCGAAAAAGAACCGTCCCCAATACGAAATTTTGCAAAAAGAACCGTCCCCAATCAGAAAAGGAAAGAAGATGGAAAACAAATGAAGCAAATAAATGGAACAATGTTACAATATTTTGAATGGTACTTAGATGTACCAGAAGGATTATGGAATAAAATAAAAGACGAAGCAGAAGATTTGAATAGATTAGGAATAACATCAGTATGGTTACCACCAGCATATAAAGGAATAAATGGGAAAAATGAAGTGGGATATGGTGTATATGACCTATATGACTTAGGAGAATTTGACCAAAAGGGTTCAATTCCTACAAAATATGGAACAAAAGATGAATATTTAAGAGCAATAGAAAGCCTAAAACAAAACGGAATAAATGTATATGCAGATATTGTATTAAATCATAAAATGGGTGCTGACAAAGAACAGGATATTTTGGCAAACAAATGCGAGTGGGCTGACCATAATAAAGAGGGAGATATAGAAAAAATAAAGGCTGCAACGAGATATACTTTTCCTGCAAGACATCATCAGTATTCAGATTTTGAGTGGAATTGGACACATTTTACAGGAATAGATGTAAATAGTGCAACAGGAGAACACGCGATTTTTAAATTTAAAGATAAAAAGTGGCAAACAAGTGTAGATAATGAATTTGCAAATTTTGACTACTTAATGGGAGCAGATTTGGATTTTTCAAATAGAGAAGTTATTGAAGAATGTAAAAAATGGGGGCTATGGTATCAAAAATTTACAAGAATTGATGGATTTAGGCTTGATGCAGTAAAACATATATCATCAGATTTTTATAAGGAATGGCTTACATATATAAGAAATCAAACTCAGAAGGAGTTATTTACAGTTGGAGAATATTGGTCAACTGATGTAGATAAGCTTCACAAATATTTGACAGAGGTTGGAGGAATAATGTCATTATTTGATGTTCCTTTACATAATAATTTTTATAATGCATCTATAAATCCTGATTTTGATATGTCAAAATTATTAGAAAAAACTCTAATAAATGAAAATCCTGCAAAGGCTGTAACATTTGTAGATAATCACGATACACAGCCACGGACAAGCTTTGCAAAGTTTTGTTGAACCATGGATGAAACAACTTGCCTATGCTACAATTTTACTTAGAAAAGATGGGTATCCTTGTGTATTTTATGGAGATTTATTTGGAATACCACATTCTAATGTTCAGCCAGTTGCAATGATAAAAACACTTATGGCACTAAGAAAATTGAAGGCTTATGGAAGGCAACACGATTATTTTGACCATAAAAATGTTATTGGTTGGACACGTGAAGGTGATAATAGACACTTGGATTCTGGCCTTGCGGTAATTGGATCAAATTCCTTTGATGCTGAAAAAAGAATGTATGTTGGAACAAGTTTTGCAGGTGAGAAATTTATTGATTGTTTGGATAATTGTTCGGATGTTGTTACTATTGATAGTGATGGATGTGGAGTATTTAAAGTTAAAGGAAAAAGTTGCTCTGTTTGGGTAAGAAAGTAATATTAGAAGATATAATAAAAAATAAAGGGGATTCATAAATGAAAGAAATGATAAAAAAAGAAAGAAAATCAAATATTGAACTATTAAGAATAATTTCAATGTGCTTAATAATATATCATCATTTTTCTTTAAACTTAGGAATAATAGAAGGCTATGATATAAGCAAAACAATGATTTTCGGAATTTTGGGAGGAATTGGCGGAAAAATTGGTGTTGTATGTTACGTATTAACAACAGGATATTTTAGTGTAGAAAAGGACTTCAATGTAAAAAGAGTATTCAAATTATGGTTACAAATATTTTGTTATTCTGTTGGCTTTATGCTTTTTTTCAGAATAACAGGAATAGAAAAATTAAACAATGTAGATACAATAAAAACATTCTTCCCGTTTGCATATAACCAATATTGGTTTATGACAGCATATTTATATTTAATGGTTCTAACACCGTTTATTAATAAACTCTTAAATATATTAAAACAACAAGATTATAAAAAAATGATTGTGGTCTTAACAATATTTTTGGTTATAATTCCAACTATTTTTTATACTAATGGAATGATTGGAAGTACACTTACACCAATAGGAGTGATATTGTTTGTATATTTATACATAATTGGCGGTTATATAAAGTTATATGGATTAAAATTTTTCGAAAATAAAAAAGCCAAAAATATGTTTTTAATTGTTTTAGGA
>USOM01000054.1 GCA_900556345.1 uncultured Clostridium sp.
CCCAATTCCCCCAGCAATAAGGGTTGTATGTATTCAATGACCCATGGATCCATCTGTTCTCTTCTGTCCCATGATAATAACCCCAGTAAAATTTTTTTTCGTTAAGGTCTTTATCAAATACATATCGTCGCAGCTCTCTCCAGTTATAAACTGGTTTTGTATAAGCAACCATGTCATATTTCACATCTGCCCTGAATTCACGAATAACAAAATTATCACCGCATGTCTGCAAAAGATATGCAGTTTCTTCTTTTGACTTTACCATGCGCTGTCTTCCCACTGCCTTATATTGGATCTTATGCCTGCAGTTAGGACATTTTCCCGTCCTGTTGTGTTTTACGCCATTCACCACCACATTCTTTTCACACCATGTACAGTAGCCTGTGATATTTTTCTTCCTATCTTTTTAGGAAACTTTTCTTTGTTTACATATTCTTTATTAAAATATGCTAAAACATCTTTATGTCTCTTAAAATCAACTTCTTCTATGGCTAATACAGCTCTTATAGCATAAAATATCGCATAATATGCTCTATTATTAGCGCTTGTAAAATCTTTTCCCTCATTAAAAATCATTCTAGCTGTTTCTAATGTTTCTTTTGCTTTATTTAATCTATATTTTGAAAAGCCTTCTATTGTTTCACTATCCATTAACTAAAACCACTCCTTCCCTTTCAACATTCTTATAAAAAGGTACAAAGCTTATTCTTGAGTTATATTTTTCTATATTTTTTATTACTGGAGATAATATAATACCTGTATCTAATTCTATATCATAAGCTATATCTGATATCCTATCTCTATATTCTTCTATTTCTTCAAATGATAAATCTGTCAAAATCATAATATCAACATCTGATTGTTTGTTATAATCGCCTCTAGCATAAGAACCATATAAAATAACTTTTTTTAGTCTTTTTCCTAAAATTTCTTTTACTTGGTTTACAAATGCTTGAATTTCTTTATTTACATTTTTAGGCATTTTTATCCCTCCCATCTTTTTTCTACGCATCTATATTATAACGTTTTTTTCCTATTTTTTCAAGTTATTGGTTAATCTATTTAAAATATCCCCACAACATCCCCATTATCATCTACATCTATTCCTTCTGCCGCAGGAACCTTAGGAAGTCCTGGCATTGTCATTATTTTACCACAATACACAACAATAAATTCAGCACCATTTTTTATAGCCACATCTCTTACTGTTATATAAAAAGGTTCTTTACATTCCAAGTTCTTGGCATCATCAGATAATGAATACTGTGTTTTTGCAATACAAATTGGCAGATTTGATTTTCCTAAATTTTTAATTTTTTCTATGTTTTCTTCTGCTAAATCTGTATATTTTATATCTTCTGCACCATATATTTTTTTAGCAACTTTTTCAATTTTTTCTTTTATATCGTCACTATCCTCATAAACAAATTTAAAATCTGTTTCTTTTTCTGAAATTTGAACAATTTTTTCAGCTATATCTATTGCTCCATCTCCGCCTTTTGCCCATCCTTCAACTACACTTGATGGGATACATTTTTTAGTTAAATCATTTTTTACAAAATCAATTTCAGTATCTGTGTCTGTATTAAATTTATTTATTGCAACTATTACATTTAATCCAAACTCATTTTTCATATTATATATATGTTTATATAAATTATGCATTCCATTTTTTAAAGCTTCATCATTTGGTTTTAAAATATCTTCTTTTGCCACTCCTCCGTGATATTTAAGAGCTTTTATTGTTGCAACAATTACAACTACATTTGGTTTCAATTCTGCTTTTCTGCATTTTATGTCTAAAAATTTTTCTGCACCTAAATCTGACCCAAATCCCGCTTCTGTAATTGCAAAATCTCCTAATTTTAACGCTAATTTTGTAGCTCTTACAGAATTACAACCATGTGCAATATTTGCAAAAGGTCCTCCGTGAATTATGCAAGGTGTTCCTTCTAATGATTGTACTAAATTTGGATTTATAGCGTCTTTTAAAAGAACTGTCATTGCTCCTTCTGCTTTTAAATCTTTTGCATATACAGGTTCTTCATCTTCATTGTAACCAATTATTATATTTCCAAGTCTTTTTCTTAAATCATTTATATCATTTGATAAACATAGTATTGCCATTATTTCTGATGCAACAGTTATATCAAAACCATCTTTTCTAGGTACAATTTTATTTTCTCCAGATAAGCCTGTTTCAATGCATCTTAATTGTCTATCATTTAGGTCTACACATCTTTTCCATGTAACTCTTTTTATTTTTAACTCATTTCCAAAATAAATGTGATTATCTATCATTGATGATAGTAAGTTATTAGCTGATGTTATAGCATGTATATCTCCTGTAAAATGTAGGTTTATATCTTCCATTGGAGCAATTTGAACTTTTCCTCCACCTGTTGCTCCACCTTTCATTCCAAAAACTGGCCCTAAAGATGGTTCTCTTAGTGCTAATATTGCTTTTTTATTTATTTTGTTTAGTCCATCTGCTATTGCAATCGATACCGTTGTTTTTCCTTCTCCTAGTGGTGTTGGATTCATTGCTGTAACTAGTACTAGTTTTCCATTTTGGTTTGATTTTAATCTTGTAAATGTTTGTTCATTTATTTTTGCTTTATATTTACCATACTCCTCTATTTCATCTTCTTGTAATCCACACTTTTTGCTTATATTGTTTATGTTTTGTAATTTAGTAGCTCTTGCTATTTCTATATCTGTCATATTATCACCCTTTTTCTTTTTTATATGGTTAATAGTAGCATAAAAAAATAAATCCTGCAATGATTTTTGCAGGATTTACTTTAATTTATTTATTCTTTTATTGTTGTGTCATCATTACTCTTATTTGAACCTATCTCATTTCCATTTGTGTTACTATTTTCATTTCCAGATGGTGTACTATTACTTGTATTTCCAGAAGTATTTGTATTGTTTCCATTAGATGTTGATGAGTTTGATGTGTTTCCATCAGATGTATTATTTTTTTCTGGCTCTGCTGGTTTTTCCTGTTCAGCAGGTTTTGTTGGTTCTTGTGGCTTTGTATTTTCACTGACACTATTATTATTTGTATTTTCTTGTTTTGTATCCTCTTTTTTTGGTTGTTCTACTGCACTAGAAGCTGGTTCTGTGTAGCCTTTCCAAGGATTCTTTGGTAATGGGTCTGTTGGGTCCCAATTTCTACATTTTTCATTTGAAGATATTTTTTGTGCTGATGGCTTACCAAGTGGTCCTGGATCTGATGATGAATAAAACTCTACATTTGTACCACTTGCACAATTTGAATATATCCAATATGCATCTGCAACTGTAAGTCTAATACATCCAGCAGAAGCTTTTGTTCCTAATTTATCATAAGCTGTATATTTTAATGAATCTGGAGAATTTGTTGCATAAGGTACAGAGTGGAATAGAATATGTCCTGTTATTCTTGAACAATATTGACCATAAACTCCACCATTTAATTGGTGCCATCTATATTTATTGCTCATTTTGTATGTACCAGATGTTGGAGTTGCTTTTCCTGTTGAACATACCATTGCTTTTACAGGTACTGTATATTTTCCTGAGTTGTCCTTTTTGTAAACTGTTACAACATTTGCACCATAATTAACTTTTATATGGTATTTTTCTTTACTATTTTTTTCCTCTTCCTCCGGATTTTCTACTTTTGTATCTTCAGCATCCTCATCCCAGCTTGTATCTTCTGGATTTTCTACTGTATCTTCGTTTTCAATTGTATTTTCCTCTTGAGGTATTTCTTCTATTGGAGCTGTAACTGCTTCTGATATTGTTGGTTCTGTTGTTCCACTTTTATGTTTTGCTTTACCTAAAGACATAATAAACAATATTGAAGCTATTATAATTAATATTAATAGAATTATTTGTATTTTTTTATAATTACTTAATCTTTCCATACTTTTCTTCCCTTTTTATTTTTTATACAATAATTCTAACATTATTTATTTTTATCGTCAATATATTTTTTAGTAATTTTATATCCCATATTATATAAGTAATCAATATCACTGGTATCAAGTAACCCAACCTTTTTGGTGGTGATTGTAATTAATTCATCAATCCCATTTAACTCATAATTTGAAAGTTCGTGTTCCATTAAACCTATTGACCTTACTGCAATATCAATTAAATTTTTACAGCAATCTCCTTTTTTCTCTTTTGATGCAAAATTTATTCCTAATACTTTATCTGCCCCCATTTCTTTTAATTCTCTCCAGGCAACGTTTTCTCTTACTCCTCCATCTATTAACTGCATATTTTCATACATATATGGCGAAAATACAACAGGGAAACCGCAACTGCTTCTAACTGCTACATCAATCGGGCTATCTACTATATATTTTATCTCATCAGATATATTTTGTCGTATTTCTTTTGACGAAAATATAATAACCTCTCCATTTTGTAAGTTTACAGCAGGAACCGCAATTGGCATTTTTAGGTCATTCATTTTGTATACATTATTTTCTTTGCAAATTTCTTTCATTGCTTTAGTTAAAAAGTTTCCACTATTTAAACCATCAACAATTATTCTTCCTGTAAATAATAATCCTCCTATAATTTTGAATATATTTTTTATATCTATATATCGTACCTTTTTTAGATGCCTTTTCAATGTTTTATACATCTCATCACTTGTAAAGTCCAGTGCATATAATACCGCAATTATACTACCAGATGATGTTCCTGCTACCATATCAAATTTTAAATTTTTCTCCTCTAATGCTTTTAATGCTCCAATATGTGCAAATGCTTTTATTCCTCCACCTGAAAAACATAGTGCTTTTTTCATAACATTTACCTCCAACAAAAAACTCGAATTACTAATATTGTATTAATAATTCGAGTTTTTTGTTATTTTTTATAAATATGTTTTTAAGGTTTCTACACTATCTTCTTGCATTTTTACAAATTCATCTAATAAATTGTGGATGTTTTTGTCTATATCTGGGTTTTGATTTAGCAATCTTCTTCCTTCTATTATTCCCATATTTGTTCCATTTAGTAATAATTCTGAAAGGTTTGAGTTGCTTTTGTCGCTCATCGCTTTCATTTGTATTCCCCACCATGTCATTACTTTGTTCATTGCACTTGTTTCGTGTGGTTCTTTTTCATCTTCGTAGTTTTCATATAGATTGTTTACTCTTCTTGAGATGTCTTTGTATTTATTGTATTCTAGTTCTAGTGTTTTTTTAAAGTCTTCATCTCCTACTTTTTTTACCACAAATTCTATTGCATCCATTCCCATTGTGGCTCCTTTGTTTAATTCGTCTAGGACGTTTAAGTCATTATTTTCCATTTTGTTTTCCTCCTTTGGAGGTAGTTTGTGCAGTTTTGGGGAAAATAATTCATTATACCGATAGTTTTATAATTCTATTTTTTCTTTGTAATCTACATATACAATAAATCCTAACAATAGAATTTAACACTTTCTGTTCCTTGTACCTCTTTCCATTTTGAAACAATTCTAAAATAATTCATTGTAATAATATCTAGTATTTTATTTAATTCATTGTTTGGAATTTTGCTAGAGTTATTCGCCAGCACACATCCTCCAGCCTTGGTAATCCATACCTTGGTAGCATTTCCTGTAGGTTTTCCTTTTGAAATATGTACATGAATAGGCTCATTATTCTCATTAGACCAAAAATAAATTTTATAACCGCATTATTTCTAATAAATTAGGCAAATTTAAGACCTCCTTCACGTGCATATTTAAAGAATAGATGGGCACCTCTTTCAACTATTTTTTTAAATTCTTCTACTTCTTCATCAGAATATTGTCCATCTCTTTCTATTATCTTATAACTAGGAAGCTCAAAAACGACTGTATCAAAACCATGTTCCGTAGGACGTTCAAATGATACTCTAATATATTCCTCTCCATTTTCTTTTTTACGAATGTCTGAAAAAACAAGTTCTGTTTCATCTGGATATTTACAAAGTGTGTATACCATAAATAATCCCCCTTTTATAATTTTATTTTTACCAAAATAGCCTGTATCATTAGATACAAGCTATTTTGTTTAATTATTATTTGGCTGGACTGGCTAGATTCGAACTAGCGCATGCCAGAGTCAAAGTCTGGTGCCTTACCGCTTGGCTACAGTCCAATGTATATAATATTGGTGGAAAATAATGGGGTGGAAGATGAGATTCGAACTCACGACCTCCAGTGCCACAAACTGGCGCTCTAACCAACTGCGCTACATCCACCATAAACTATTGGTGGCTTCAAGTGGAATCGAACCACTGACACGGGGATTTTCAGTCCCCTGCTCTACCAACTGAGCTACAGAGGCAAATGTGGCGACCCGGAACGGGCTCGAACCGTCGACCTCTAGCGTGACAGGCTAGCGTTCTAACCAACTGAACTACCG
>USOM01000055.1 GCA_900556345.1 uncultured Clostridium sp.
CTGCTGCCTATAGTCAATTACTAATATTATTAAATTCCATCTAAACAATTATCATAAACCCATTGTTTTAATTCTTCCATATTATTAGTTTCATAATAATTAACAAGCATAGTTTTAAATTTTCCGTCTAATTCAACAGGAACCGCCATTATTCCTTTTCCATTTTCTATTAATATTTTATTACAAACCATTGACGCAACTCGCTTGTTTCCATCCATAAACATTTGACTACGCATTATCCATAACATCGTTGTTATTGCTCTTTCTGTAATATTTTCTATTTTTTGGATTTCTGTAAATTCTTGATATATTGTATTAATATCCGGAATTTCTGGTCTCCAATTTGTTCCAGATATTAGTACACCGCTATCTCTTAGTACTCCTAATTTATTATATGGTAATTCACTTTTTGCTACAAGTGTATGAACTTCTTGTATGAAACCTAATATTAATTCATCATTTATATGTTCAATTACATATTTCCAAGCATCTCGTAAATTACACACTTTTGAAATTTCTGATGGCTTTATACTTGTAACATTTACATCATTTAGGATATCATTTGTGTCTGCAAATGTTACTGCTATTCCTTCTAGATTTGCACTTTTATAGACTACATCTACTAATAGTCTTTTTGCCATTAATATGTTATCTGATTGCGTCATATTATATTTGTTTTCCATTTTGGACTCCTTTTTACATTTTTATTTTCAATTTATTATACACCTAGAAAATAAAAAATAGCAATAGATTTTATTGCTATTTTACTACTTTTTATATTTAATTTACTTTTACGGTAAATCCGTTTGTTGTATCTCCAGTTATCCATTTTGCCCTGTTAACATACTTATCGAAATTCCTGCCAAAATAAGTAAAACAATAATACTTACAACAAGTGCAATTAGCGTTATTCCTTTGTTATTTTTATATATTCTCATATTGTTTTTCTCCTTTTAAGCAATTTTGTACATAATTTTGTTGTGTATTCATTTTATTGCCAATTTAATATTGGATATCCATTGTTTATATTTTGGGTATCATTTTTAAATTCGCTACCTAATAGTTCACTTATTTTCTTCATTTCACTATTATTTTTGATACAATTAGAAGAAATTATAGTCATTCCATTTTTTCCGTTTACCGTATTTTCCAAATAATAGCAATTATCTATACTGTTGCTGTTATCATTCGAATTTCCCAGAATTCCATTCACTGCATAATCTCCACCTTTTATATTTCCAATATTATAACAGTTTTTCACTAGTGAAGAATCTGAAAATCCTATAATTCCAGCTAAATAATTACTGTTATCATTTCCTCGTATGTTAGAAACATTATAGTTATTAGTAATTTCGCATTTTTTTTGTACTGTACCAGCAATTCCCCCAATTATATTTTTTTCTCCATTTATTGCCCCAATATTGTAATTTGAATTTATAATGATACCATTCACACAATTTCCAACAATTCCTCCTACATTGTCACCTTTTCCGTAATATTTCTCCACTATTAAAATTTTTTTGAATTTTTACATTTTTATTTGCAACGCCTACAATTCCTCCTACTGTCTTTCCGCTAGATTCTATTTTAGCCATGTTGTTGCAATTAATAATTTGTGTTTCGTCATATGCATATGCTACAATTCCTGCCGTAACTAATCCGCCAGAAATATTATTTTCCGTTCCTAATATAACATTTTTCACCGTCCCTTTTTCAACCAAACCAAATAGACCTTGGCATTTATCTGTAGTATTGATATTTATTCCATTTATTTTGTGATTTTTTCCATCAAAAATCCCCATAAATGGATTATTTTGTTCTGAATCAATTGTTATGTATACTCCAACCGGGGTCCATCTTTCATCAATATTTAACGTAATATCATTATTTAAATAAATATAAGCTCCATTATAATTATTTCCATTGTTAACACTATCTCTAAATTTTTTAAACTCATCAGCAGTACTTATCTTTAAAACATTACTATCGTCTATAATATCCCCATATTCGCTTACATAATATGTTCGATTAGACTCATTAAATGTAATATTAAAACTATTATCTTCATTTCCATCAATAGTGATATTTTTATTATATTGTTGCCTAAATATTTTTTCAAAGCTTTCTTTATTTATTTTAGTTGTATTATCTATGTTTTCCATTTTACTCGTTGTGATTGCCAAACTAATTTCTTCCTTTTCTTTTGCATAATCTGTTTTTTCTTTCGTTTCTGTCGCTCTATTCAATATTCCATTTTGCCCTGTTAACATACTTATCGAAATTCCTGCCAAAATAAGTAAAACAATAATACTTACAACAAGTGCAATTAGCGTTATTCCTTTGTTATTCTTACATATTTTCATAATATATTTCTCCTTTCAAATGCCTCCGTACACAACTTCTTATGTATTCATTTTACTATACTAACAAGGTATATTCAACATTATTAATCAAAATGTAAAAATAAAGTAATACCATTGTAACAGTATTACTTTTACTCACTCCTTAATTTTATATCTTATTTTCTATTGTTTTCTCTTCACAACCTTAAGTCTTACAAACTCATCTCTTTCCTCTTCCTCTAGAGCCAAGCTAATCTTTTTAGCCAGTTTTTCATCCCTAGGAATAATAACCTCCTTAAGAGCATTAGACCTTCTTCCCAGTTTCTCAATGGCATTTTGCAAACGAATCATTGTATTATTAATTTCGGCAAGTTTAATTATCAATTTTTTAACCTCAATAAATTTAATAATACTTTCATCAACAGCTGCAGTTGTATTATAAAACCCATAATTGGGCACTATTTCTAAATTGTTTGAAACAACAGATGGTATTTCAACTCCCATCAAAGTTACATTTTTTATGTGAATTGTATCATCATCTTTAATAGCATTAGAAATATCAATCAACTCGTCAAATCCTACATCTACAATTGCTTTTTTTAATGTATCTTCTGCATCTTTTAAAATTTCATTTAATTTATTTTGAGTATTCCTTGCTTCATCTTTATAACTTTCAAGTTTATTTTTTAATATTAACTCTTTTTCCTCAATAAGCATTTGACCATTTTTGTATTCTTTTATTGAATTTTGTAATTTTAATAAATTATTTTTTGTTGACAAATATATTTTTCCCATTGCTCACACTCCATCTTTTTGCATTGGGGACGGTTCCTTTTCAGAAAAAGAACCGTCCCCAATCCGAAATTACTCCAATATCCTCAAAAGTTCTTCCATCAAACTCAAAGTATCATCCATAGAGCGATTATCGCTACTATCTTGATTAACAAATCTATCCTCAAATTCATTTCCAAATTTCAAATACTTCTTATCTTCCTCAGTCAAATCAGCTTCTCCAAGAACAGTTGCCAAAGCTCTTACATCTTGAACCTTAGAGTAAGCCGAAAAAATTTTATCTGCAAGTTTAGAATGATCTTCTCTTGTATATCCTTTTCCAATCCCATCTTTCATAAGTCTTGAAAGTGATTGTAAAATATCAATTGGTGGATTTATTCCCTTTTGATATAGGTCTCTTCCCAAAACAATTTGCCCTTCTGTTATATATCCTGTTAAATCAGGTATTGGATGTGATATGTCATCATTTGGCATTGTAAGTATTGGAATTTGGGTTATTGATCCCTCTCGACCTTCAATCATTCCTGCTCTTTCATAAATTGATGCTAAGTCACTGTACAAATATCCTGGATAACCTTTTCTGCTTGGAATTTCACCCTTTAGAGTTGATACTTCTCTTAAAGCCTCCGCATAAGCTGTCATATCTGTTAATACTACTAATACTTGATATCCTAAATCAAATGCCAAATATTCAGCACATGTAAGTGCAACTTTAGGTGTAAGTATCCTTTCTACAGATGCATCATTAGATAGGTTTTGGAACATTACAACTTTTGAAAGTACTCCATTTTCCTCAAAACTTTTTCTAAAAAATTCAGCTGTTTCAAACTCAGCTCCCATAAGTCCAAATACAATAGCAAATTTTCCTCCATCTGTTATGTTTGATTGTCTTATTATCCTTTCTGCAAGCTCATTATGATTTAAGCCACTTCCAGAAAAAATCGGAATCTTTTGTCCTCTTATTAATGTAATTAATCCATCTATTGTTGATATTCCTGTATGAATATAATTACGAGGATATTTTCTAGCAATCGGATTTATTGGGTTTGAATTTATGTCTCTTGAAATATTTGTCTCAATATCTCCCAATCCATCAATTGGTTTTCCTGCACCATCAAATACCCTTCCAAGCATTAATGGTGATAGTTTTATTTTTAATGGTTCACCCATAAATTCTGTTTGAACATCTTTTATATTTATTTCGTTTGTTCCTTTATATACTTGTATTGTTGTTATGTCCTCATCCAAACGCAAAACATTTCCTATTCTTTTTTCGCCGTTTCTTAAAGTTATTTCTACTTGCTCTTCAAACGACACGTCTTTTGGCGTTTTTATAAATACAAGTGGTCCATTTATTTCTTCTAAACCTAAATATTTTATTTTCAAGTTTTTTCACCTCTTTTTCTCATTAAGATCGTTTCTTTTTTCATTGGGACCGTTTCCTTTCGCGAAAAGATCGTTTCTTTTCACGAAAAAAGTTCCTTTGTGAGCCAGAATTAAATATGTTCCCTATACTCATCTTCCAACTTCTTCAGTCTATTCTTAATCCTAACATCAAACTCGTCAATCTTTTCAATCTCATCATTTTTAACATTATACTTAAGTTCATTATATTCCTCTAAAAGACCTGTCTTCTTAATTTCAGAAATTGGTATCCCTTTATTAATGAGTTTTAAAGCCCTATCATAAATTAAAATAATAGTTTCCATCATCTTAAATTGTTTCTCTATAGTTACAGATGTGTCAATATCATTAAAAGAATTTTGTTGTAAAAATCCTATTCTTATGCTACTTGCAACCTCTAGCAAAAGCTTCTTATCATCAGACAAAACATCTTGTCCAACAACCCTTGCAATTTCAAGAAGTTCATTTTCTTTTTCCAATATTTTAACAATCTTTGTTCTATATTCTAAAAATTCACTATCAACATTATCATCATACCAATCTGATAAATTGTCTATATACTCACTATAGCTTATATTCCAATCTATTGCTGGGTAATGTCTTGAATAGGCAAGTGTTCTATTTAATCCCCAAAATACGTGGACAAATCTCTTTGTATTTTGTGTGACAGGCTCCGAGAAGTCAGAACCTTGTGGTGATACAGCACCTATAATTGTTACAGAACCCGTATTTCCATTTAGAGTTTCAACTATTCCCGCTCTTCCATAAAATTCTGATAATCTTGATGGCAAATATGATGGGAAACCTTCTTCTGCTGGCATTTCTTCTAGTCTTCCTGATATTTCACGAAGTGCCTCTGCCCATCTTGATGTTGAGTCTGCCATTATTGCTACATCATATCCCATGTCTCTATAATACTCTGCTATTGTTATTCCAGTATATATTGATGTCTCCCTTGCTGCCACTGGCATATTTGATGTATTTGCAATTAAAACTGTTCTATCCATTAAAGGTCTACCAGATTTAGGGTCTTTTAGCTTTGGAAAATCCTCCAAAACTTCTGTCATCTCGTTTCCACGTTCTCCGCATCCTATATAAACAATTATATCTGCATTTGACCATTTAGCCAATTGATGCTGAGTTACTGTTTTCCCTGTTCCAAAACCACCAGGTATCATTGCTGTTCCACCTTTTGCTATTGGAAACAAAGTATCTATTACTCTTTGTCCTGTAATTAAAGGAGTAGATATTGTAAGCCTATTTTTATATGGTCTTGGCTTTCTAACTGGCCATTTTTGAATCATATTAAGCTCTAAAATTTGACCTTCTTCTATTGTTTCAATTTTAGCAATAGTTTGGAGTACAGTATAATCTCCCTCATTAGCTATTTCTATAATTTTCGCCTTGCAATCAAATTTATTCATTATTTTATTTGTAATAAGCTCTGTTTCCTTTACCTCACCTATTATAGAATTAAGAGTTACTATGTCTCCTACTTGAACTTTTGGTACAAAACGCCACTTTTTTTCGGTATCAACACCAATATTTGAAGCTCCTCTTTTTATAAAATCTCCATATTCATCTTGTAAAGATTTAAGTGGTCTTTCAATTCCATCAAATATATTACTTATTATTCCAGGGCCTAAAACTAAAGTTAAAGGTTCTTCTTCGCCTATTACATCTTGACCAATTTTTAATCCCGTTGTTCCCTCATATACCTGAATTGTAGCAATATCTCCAGTTAATTTTATAACTTCACCTAATATTTTTTCATCTGATATATGAACAATATCGTGCATAGCAAAATCGCCATCGCCTTTTGCTTTTATAACTGGTCCATTAATTGAAATTATAT
>USOM01000056.1 GCA_900556345.1 uncultured Clostridium sp.
GTATTATATACTGTTATCTCTAATGGTGTTTCAAAGTCATATTTTAATGTATATACATTTTCTTTTATGTCTGATGGTTCTATAATTGTTCCATTTTCTGAGGTAACTTTAAATTTAGCAAAATCATTTAGGTTTCTAAATTCTATATTTATTTTATCAATATCAGATGCATATACAGATATATCTGGTAATTCTTCATCTTGTAAAATGTCTAAGCTCATTACACTAACTTCCATATCTTCTAGTAACATTGCATCTTCTAGCGATACTGCATCTTCCGTGAATTCTACAGTTCTATTTGGAATTGGAATTTTATTTTGAACAATATTCAAGTTGCCACTTCCCCAATATAAATTAGCTGAATAATTTGTTTTTAAAGTTGGGAAATATCCATTACTATAGTCATATCTTGAATATCCAAAGTTTAATCCTTTATTTCCAATAACTTTTTGAATTTCATTTCCATCCTCATCTACTTCTGTTTCATAGATTTTATCATTTTTAGTATATATATTAGTACTTAATTCACTACTACTTACCATTGTATAATTATCTTTTTCCTCTGCTAATCCACCAACTTGTGAACCATTTAAACGCGAACAGTTATATACATAAATATTATTCATATATTGACTTTGAATTGTTCCCATTTCACTACTTGCTACAGAACCAATTCCCATATCTATATAGCTTCCTGGTGATGCAATATCTGTTACAACTAAGTTACACTCAACATTATTGTATTTTTCTATATCTTCGTCATAATTTAATTGCTTTGCTGTAGAACCTATTAATCCACCAACAGAATTGTTAGCAATAACAGCTTTATCATCCTCGGTATTTGCTATAAAGTTGTATTTTATGTTTGCTTTATATTGAATATTGCTTAATCTACTATTATCAAAATATCCAACTATTCCACCTGCTGAATTATTTGTAGCTGTAATCGAAGTATTTCCAACATAACAATATTGTATATTTCCATAAATAAAGTTTCCTGCAATTCCACCTACATTATTTAATCCTTTTACAGTAGAATTTACACTATATGAATGCCATAAGAAAAAGTTTGTTGATGCTATTGAGCTTGCTGATCCGCCTGCATATCCTGTATAGAAACCTGTTATTCCTCCTACATTACTTCCACTTGATGTTACAATGCTATTTTCTAAAACAGCTCCAGACATAGTTCCTACTATATAACCTGATATTCCTCCTACATAGTTCATACTACCTGTTATTGTTACATTTTTTGCATTTGCACCTGCTACAGCATAATTGTCACTATTAGTACTTGAAATTGAAGTTGTCGAATACTCAGATGTTCCTACTATTCCACCTACATAATTTCCTGTACCTATTACAGTACAATTTTCGGCTTTTGCATCTTTTATTCTTCCAACAGAGCGTCCAATTACACCACCTACATGGCTTCCACCACTAATTTCTTGGTTTGCACCACGTGATCTTAGAGTTACTGTATAACTGTAGTAACTATCTCCTATTCCTATACATCCACCAACATAAGCATTTCCTTTTATTTTGTTGTTTTCAGAAGTTGCATTTATTACATTTGCCCAGCCTGAGCCACCATCATTTCCTCCAACATAATAATTTCCTGTAACATTGTTATTTGTAGATACCATATTGTAATATGACCAACCGTGATATCCGACATTTCCACCAATATAGTTTCCGCTTCCTGTAACAATATTATTTGTAGAGGTTAATCCATTTGCATTTCCAGAACCATATCCAATATTACTTCCAACAAAGTTTGTTCCTTGTACTTTACTATTTGTTGTCTTTAAGGTATTTGCCCAATTTCCTGCGCCTCCATATTGACCTATATTTCCACCAACATATTGACTACCTCTTACTAAGTACGAAGTTTCTGTATCAGAAGATTTCTTTCCATCTGCTGAATATTGATATGCCGATATATTTCCAATTGTACCATCTGTATATCCAAATATTCCACCAACATAATTTCCGTTAGATGTAATATTTATATATGTTCCCTCTATATTTGAAGAACTTCCTAATGATGTTGCTTGTCCACATAATCCTCCAATATAACTTCTTCCATTCATTACAACATTATTTAAAGTTATATTACTGAAACTTCCAGCAATATTTCTAGAAATTGGACC
Source organism: uncultured Clostridium sp. (assembly GCA_900556345.1). Taxonomy (GTDB): domain Bacteria; phylum Bacillota; class Clostridia; order TANB77; family CAG-508; genus CAG-269. The sequence continues at coordinate 2,154 of USOM01000056.1, forward strand.
TATAAAGTCCCCAGTGCAAGATATATTTATATTATTAAATTTGCAGTTATTTGCTGCTCCTCTTAATATAGATATTAAACCTGCATAGCTTGCATTTCCTGATATGTTGCAATTTTCAAAAGTAATATTTTTAAAGCTTGTTTTTATTTCTTTTATAAATCCACTATATGAACCAATTGAAGAAATATTTACATTTGAAATTGTAAGCATACTATCTGCTTCTAATTTACCAATAACAACATTACTTTCTATTTTATTTACTGTGCTAAAATCAATATTTCCTGTAATCTTTACATTTTGTCCTTCTGATGTTCTTCCCTCTCCAGAGAAAAATTCATTCCATTCTGTAGCATTTGAAATTCCTTTGTAAAGTTCCACTTTAATTTTAGTTGTTATTTCTTTTTCTACTTCTATTCCATCACTTTCATAGTAAATACTTTCTATTTTGTAACTATCATAAGCTCTATTTGGTGTTGCAACAAATGTTACTACCGTTAGACCTTTACTATCTTTTGAAACCTGCCAAGAGCCATCTATTACTTGCATATCATTGTTTTCTATTTTTACTCTTGTTAAATTCAAATTATTTTTATTTTCAAATTTCATCACAACAGTTACTTTTGTTTTATCACTTGAAGGTGTTGATGTAATAGAATCTAATTTTAAATCATTATCAATTCTCGTCATCTTTTGGTTAGGCAAAACATTTCCATATGTACTATTTAATTCAGGTAGATATTTATGGCCTAATAAATCAAATTCTTCTCCATCTTTCATTATTTTATATGCATAATTATTTCCCCAATTTAACATGTTTGAAGAATATGTATTTGTTTGGAAGGCTTCTTCATACGACAATAACTTTGTTGTTCCAAGTGAGTTTGTGTTTATTTCACCATTTATTAGTTGATCTTTATATGCATAGTTTTTATATGATGATGTTCCACTATTTCCACCAAATATTCTATTTACACATCCAACATTATTTCCTGCAACATATATATTTCCTAAATAGAAGTTATTAGTTATTCTAGATACTCCTGTATCGCTAAATCCTACTATTCCTCCAATATATGCATTTCCAGACATAACTTTGCTTGTAATATTAACCATACTATAGCAGTTTTTAATAAAAATATTTCCCCAGCGATCATATCCTAGTATTCCACCAGCATAGTTATAAGTATTTATTTTACCAGTACTATAACAATTTTCTATATATACGTATGGTGTTCCTGGTTTTACTCTTTCGTCTGAATCGTGTCCTTTATATCCAACTATTCCTCCTACACCGCTGTTTGATGTAACATTAGCATTCATAATTAAATTTTGAACCATTGAGTTTGAAACATAAGCATCTACTCCACCATATATGTATAAATGTCCTATAAGTCCACCCACTCTGATGTTTGTTACATTTGTGTTTGTAAAATCTATATTAAGTCCTTGAACAGAACAGTTTTGTACTTTTATATTATCTGCCAAACTACTTGATCCACTATTTATGTATCCTGCAATTCCACCTATACAAGGTGTTCCTCCACTATATGATGAGGTTATTTCCATATCTTTTATATGAATATTATCTATAACAATATTTTCTGTTACTTCTGCATTTTCAATAAATCCTATTTTTTGAGCAGATGAATTTATAGTAAATCCATCAATATATAAGTTCTTTATTGTTCCTTTGCTGAATCCTTTTATTAAAGATTCTGTACCATTTATATTTTTTAAGGTATGTATTTGCCCATTATACATTCCATCTAAATATCCTTGGAAGGTTCCTGTTATATATGGAGCAAAATCAGCATTTCCAAAATCTATATCCTTTATTAATCTATAATTTTGTATTAAACCACTTACACCATTTAGGTCATTATTATTTATCGCATTCCATTCCTCGGCTGTAGAAATATTTTTTATAAATGTAACATCTATTTTTCTTGTTCCTAAATCCTCATTCTCTCCATATATAGATTCTTTTATTTTTCCATTTGCCATTTTACTTCTTATTGATGCAACTTCATAAGTATCTAAAAATGATGTTGGATTATTAAGTATACAATAAACTGTACTTACTTTTTTACTATATGATTGGCTCATAATAGCTGTATCCATATAGTGTACATTAATTTCACTAATTGTAGTACCTGCAGGGTTATAAACTCTAAATACCGCAAGTGAAATATTGTCACCTTTTAAATCTATTTTGTTATTTCTTATATAAAGTTCTATTTCAGATTTTACTTTATCTGTCATTTCAACATTTGATATATCATTATCTTTTACTACTTCTCCAGATAAAACATCTATTATTTCGGTTCCCGTTACATCTATTTTTATATTTTCTTGTTTTGGCATACAGTAATTTAAGTTCAAATGTGGATAATATCCATTATTTACATATATATCAATTATAAATTGCGTGTAACTATTTGCATTTAACATTACATCTTGAACTCCTGGTTCATATAATGCTGTTGCTGATGACTTTGTATTATAATCATTAGCTTCATAGATTACATCACAGAAATAATATGATTCTTTTATTTGTGTACCATTATTTTTATTTAAAATATTTGGTCCAATATTTCCTTCTTTATTACTCGAATCCATTACACCATAATATTCATAATCATTATATACTGAAATTATAGGTTGTACAGAATATACATTTCTTACTATAGCTGCTGATTCTTTGTTTTCAATTATTGCTCCTGTATTTTCATTAATTACAGGAGGATATCCAACATTATATACTATATTTGCAGCATAAGAATATGTAGAATCACAATGGTTCATTCTTATTGGTGCAATATTATATATATTTTGAAGTAATCCCGAGCCTTCTTGTTCTGTTCCATCTACTTGGAATACTACTCCTGCTATATATCTATAATCTCCAATAGTTATATTTCCAATTCCTTCTATTCCGTTACCATAAACATATCCATTTTGTATTGTACCTTCTGAATACAAACATACACCTGCTAAATATTGTGAGCCATATAATACGCTTTCCGTATTAACTATAAAGTTTTCAATAGTTCCTTTGTTTCTAAATCCTAAAAGTCCAACATTTATACGCTGTTTTTGTGTACAACTTTTTAAGTTTACTATTGCATTGTCTATTGTTCCATTATTATATAAGAATAATGAATACGTACCATCTTCTCCTGCTATAAATGTATCTACTCCTTCTACATTTGTTGTATATCTATTTTTTGCATTGTTTATATAATAGTCTATAACAATATTTTTTAGATTTGCTTTTTCATCTATTTTATAGAAAATATATGAGGTTGTTTCTCTACCTTTTTCTAAGGAATATGTATCCTTTTTTACTGTTTTTCCATTAAAATCTATGCTACCATAAAAAGCTATATTAGGATTTCCAAATGTAAATTCACTTGTACTACTTGCATTTGATAAGTCTATATTATTTAAAAGTATATAATTTCCATAAGGCTGAATGCTTTTAAATTCTTCTACTGTTGATATACTCTTTATTTCTGTACATGTTTCTGGGTTATATGCAAATTCTACAGAATTTAAAATATATTCTCTTCCATATTGCTTAATTACCAATTCTGCTGTGTAATTTACTATTTCATTTGATTCCTCAATTTTGTATTTGTAATTTTCATATACAGTTTCATTAGAATTATATGTATATTCAAATTCTTCTGATAAACCTTTATCTGATTTTAATCTTACAAAATATTTACATCTTTGTTCATTTTTATCATAAGTTGTATGGTCTTTATCTATAAATTCTACATTCATATTTGCAAAGAAGTCATAACCATATTTTGAATATGCTGTTGCTGTTTCGCCAAGTTCTATTTTTAGATTTCTTACAGTTACAGTATAATCTTTTTCTTTTATAGTAGGTTCTGCATTTTCGTCATCCTCTGGTAGTGGTATTGTTTCTTCGTATTTTTCTAGATAAAATCCAACATAACCATCATCTGGTACTTTAAATGTTTTTGTATATGAGGTTAAATTTCCAGTTCCAAGTCCTGTTATTTGTTCTAGATTTTTTCCAATATCTTTTCCTTTTTGTATATATACTTTAGCATTTGCCTCTGTTACTTTAGCAGAAAATGACATTGTTACTGTTTGTCCTGCATATTTTGATAAATCATATAC
>USOM01000057.1 GCA_900556345.1 uncultured Clostridium sp.
AAATATAACAGATAGAAAAGATTTAGAAGAAGCATTTAATGATTATATGACTTGGGGAGGAATGCCACAAAGATTTATGATGACAGATGAAGTTCAAACAAGAACATATTTGTCAGATATATATAATTCTATTTTAGTAAAAGATATAATAGCAAGGTTTAATATAAAAGATTTAGATTTATTTAATAGAATAGTAGAATATATTGTTACAACTCCATCGCAAAATTTTTCGGCAGAAAGTTTATCAAATTATTTTGCAAACAAAGATAATAGAGAAGTTTCGAGAATAACATTGTATAACTATATAGAATATATGACAAAAGCTATGATGATAAATAAGGCTGATAGGTATGATGTTAGAGGAAAAAGGATATTAAATGGAAAATACAAATATTATTTAACAGATTTAGGATTTGGCCAAATAATGAATATTGGAAAAAGGCCACAGCTAGGAGCATATCTAGAAAACATAGTATATAATGAATTATTATCTAGAGGATATGATGTTAAAGTTGGAAATTTAGAAAATGGAGAAATAGATTTTATAGCAACAAGATTTAAAGAAAAGATATATATTCAGGTAGCATATATTTTAGCAGATGATTCTGTTATTGAAAGAGAATTTGGAGCATTCAAAAATATAGAAGATAATTATCCTAAATATGTTTTAACAATGGATAAATTTGATTTTTCACAAAATGGTATAATCCATAAAAATGTAATAGATTGGTTGTTAGAAGAAGAAGAAAAATAAAAAATATTATAAATCTTAGGGTTAAAACCTTGAGATTTATTTTTTTTATTTAGCAAAAGCAATAATAAAAACACAAAATGTATAAAAAATCCCCAAACAGCAAACAATAATCACAAAAAGCAAAAAAGGGGAAAAGTTTATGACCACAAAACAACTAAAACTAGAAGGAGCACTTCTAAACAAACAAGAACTATACGAACACCTAGAAAAAATAGCAAGCACACATAACACTAAAATAAAATCAGACAAAAACACCTACCCAATACCAGGTCTAAAAGAAAACTACCAAGTAATAAAAGAAGTGTATAACCTTTTAAATGAACATATAAAACAAAAAATAGCCATACATCCTGCAGGGGAATGGCTACTAGACAATTTCTATATAATAGAAGAAGTAACAAAGTCCATAGAAAAAGAGCTAACCCTTGAAAAATACACAAAATTTGTAGGAATAGCAAACGGAAAATATCAAGGGTTTGCAAGAATATATGTATTGTCCGCAGAAATAGTAAATTATACAGACAATAAAATAACCAGAGAAATATTAGAAAATGGAATTACTGCTTACCAAACAAAAAAGAATTTAAGTATGGACGAAATATGGAATATAGGACTATTTCTTTGGATAGCAATTATAGAAAATATAAGGCAAATATGTGAAGTAATTTATGTGTCTCAAGTCGAAAAGTTTAAAGTCGAATCTATTGTAGAAAGATTAGTTGATTTAACTCCAAAACAAAATCAAAAATTTGAAAATCAAAAAACAACCAAAAAATTAAAAATAAAAACGTATGACTTAAAATATCCATTTATAGAATATATGTCATATAAACTAAAAAAATATGGGAAGAAAACAGAAAGTTACCTAAAAATATTAGAAGAAGAAACCTTAAAAACAGGTTCATCAGTTTCGGAAATAATAAAAAGAGAACACTTTGATATTGCAGTAAGAAAAATAACAATAGGAAATTGTATAACATCAATAAAAAAGATTCAAAGAATAAATTTCTTAGAAATATTTGAGAAAATAAATGGTGTAGAGGAAGTATTAAGACAGGACCCGTCAGGTGTATATGAAAATATGGATTATAAGACAAAAGAAGATTATAGAAACAAAATAAAAGAAATTTCTAAAAAAACAAAAATATCTGAAATGTATATAGCACAAAAACTTCTAGAACTAGCAATAGAGGCAAAGTCAAATTCTGATGAAAATAATTGTAATACAGAAATAATAACTGAAAAAATAAAAAAGACACATATTGGATATTATTTATTTGGGAAAAATGTAAATTTATTATATAAAAAATTGCAATACAACGAGGAAAAAGCAATATCTCCAAATAAAAAAACAAAAATATATATTTATTTTGTATATATATTAACTGCTATTGTTGCAAGTGCAATTGCAAGCAAATATCCACAAAATCTGCACAATATGTGGATTAATGTAATATCATTTTTACTATTAATAATACCGATTTCAGAACTTGTAATTCAGATTACACAATACATTCTAAGTAAAATTGTAAAACCAAAATTAATACCAAAAATGGATTTTTATAATGGAATTCCAAAAGACGAAGCAACATTTGTTGTAATTCCAACAATAGTAAGTTCAAAAGAAAAAGTAAAAGAAATGTTTAGAAAACTAGAAGTAGATTTTCTAGCAAATAAATCTGAAAACCTTTATTTTTGCCTACTTGGAGATTGCAAGGAAAGTAATTTAGAACAGGAAAATTATGATAGAGAAGTTATAAAAGAAGGCTTAGAAGAAGTACAAAGATTAAATCAAAAATATGAAAATAATGAATTTCCAATATTTCATTTTATTTATAGAAAAAGAAAATGGAATGACAAAGAGGGTTCATACTTGGGCTGGGAAAGAAAAAGAGGAGCATTAACCGAATTTTCTGAATTTTTGCTAGGAAATATTAATGAACAAGAACAGGAAGAAAAATTTAATGTAAATACTTTAATAGATTACAAAAAAGAAATGCCAAAAATAAAATATGTAATAACATTAGATAGTGATACAGACCTAAGTTTAAATTCAGCTTATGAGCTTGTTGGTTCAATGGCACATATTTTAAATAAACCAGAAATACATGACGGAAAAGTAGCAACAGGATATGGCTTAATTCAGCCACGTGTTGGTATAAATTTAGATGTAAGCTATAAAACTTTATTTACAAAAATATTTGCGGGAAGTGGTGGAATTGATTCATATTCAAATGCAATATCAGATATTTACCAAGATAATTTTGGAGAAGGAATATTTACGGGAAAGGGTATTTTTGATTTACAATTATACTCGAAAATACTAAAAAATGAAATACCAGAAAATACAGTACTAAGTCACGATTTGCTAGAAGGAAGTTATTTAAGATGTGGTCTAGCATCAGACATTTTAATAATGGATGGATATCCAACAAAATATTTAAGTTTTATGGCAAGGCTTTCTAGGTGGATTAGAGGAGATTGGCAAATTGTAGGATGGCTTAAAAACCCAAAATTAAATTTACTTTCTAAATATAAAATATTTGATAATTTAAGAAGAAGTTTATTTGAAATTTCTATAATAATTGCAGGTATTTATTTTTTTATAATATCAAATATACTCAAAATAAATGTAGTATTTCCAGTTACATTACTTGGAATTATTACAATATTGCCATTTATCCTAGAAATTTTAAATGTAATAATTTTCAAAAAAGATGGAGAACAAAAACAAAATACATTTACACCAAAAATTGCAGGAGTTACAGGTGCTATTTATAGAGCTTTTATAACATTTTGCAGTTTGCCCTACAAGGCTTATGTAAGTGCAAAAGCAATAGTAATAACTTTATACAGAATTTTAGTGAGCAAAAAACACAAGCTAGAATGGATGACATCAGAAGAAGCTGAAAAGGTATTAAAAGATGATATTGCAAGTTACTATAAATTAATGTATTTTAATACAATTTTAGGTTTTATAACTTTAGTATATTTTTGTACTAAACCAAATATCCTCGGAGCCGTAATTGGCATAATTTGGCTACTTGCTCCAAGCTTAATGTGGCTTATAAGTAAAGATATAAAACAAAAAAATCCTAAAGCGGAGCTAGAAACAGGAGAAATAAAATACCTAGAAAATGTGGGAAAAAGAACTTTCGAGTTTTTCTTAGATAACCTAAATACAGATAACAATTATTTAATACCAGATAATTTTCAGGAAGATAGAAAAGAATTATATGTAAATAGAACATCATCAACCAATATAGGATTATCAATGCTTTCTGTTATTGCAGGTTATGACTTAGGATATATTGATTTATTAACAACAATAGAACTTCTAAAAAATATAATAAACACAATAAATGAACTCGAAAAATGGAATGGTCACCTTTATAATTGGTATAATATAAAAACTCTAAAACCACTAATACCAAGGTATATATCAACAGTAGATAGCGGAAATTTTGTAGGATATTTATATGTGGTAAAAGCATTTTTAGAGGAGAGAAAAGAAGATGAAAGTTTAATAAAAAATGTAGATTATTTAATAAAAAATACGGATTTTTCAAAATTATATAGCAAAGAGCATAGATTATTTTCAATTGGATTTAATATAGAAGAAAACAAACTTACAGATTCTTACTATGATTTGCTAGCATCAGAAGCCAGACAAGCAAGCCTTGTTGCAATAATAAAAAGAGATGTAGAAGTAAAACACTGGAACAGTTTAAGCAGAACTCTAACAATTTTAGACAACAAGAAAGGCTTAGTTTCGTGGTCTGGAACAGCTTTTGAGTATTTAATGCCAAATATAAATATACCGAGATATAAAGGAAGTTTAATAGATGAATCAATAAGATTTGCAGAAATGTGCCAAATAAAATATGCCGAGGCCTTAGGCACACCTTGGGGAATTTCAGAATCTGCATTTAATGTAAAAGATTTACACTCAAACTACCAATATAAAGCATTTGGAATTCCGTGGCTTGGATTAAAAAGAGGTTTAGCAGATGAAATTGTAATTGCAAGTTATGGAAGTGTTTTGGCTTTACAAGATAAACCAAAAGAAGTAGTACAAAATTTGAAACGACTTGAGAAATATGGAATGTACAACAAATATGGATTTTACGAGAGTTTGGATTTTTCACCACAAAGGCTTAAAGCAAATGAGGAAGCAAATGTTGTAAAAACATATATGGCACACCATCAAGCTTTAATACTATTATCAATAAATAATTTAATAAATAACAATATTTTTCAGGAAAGATTTATGAAAAATCCAGAGGTAGAGGCAGTATCAATTTTGTTACAGGAGAAAATGCCAGAAACATTTATTGTAACAAAAGAGGAAAAAGAAAAGCCAGAAAAACAGAAATATCAAGATTATGAAAATTACTCTGTTGTATCATATAAAAAGATTGATGAAAGAATAATGAGGTCAAATGTAATATCAAATGGAAATTATACAATTGCTTGTAACCAAAGGCTTCAAGGCTTTAGCAAATTTGATGATATATATGTAAACAGATTTAAAAAAACGGCTGACTACAATCAGGGAATTTTTATGTATGTAAAAAATATAGAAAATCAAAATATTTTAACAGTTGGAGAAGATGGAACAACTGCAAGTTTTATGCCAGACCAAATGTCTTATGAAAAAGATTTTGGATATATAAAAACAAACTTAAAAATAACGTTAGATACTGAAGAAGGTGTAGAAATAAGATGTTTAGAACTAGAAAATAAGGGAGGAAGGGAAGAAACTTTAGAAGTAACAGGAGTTTTTGAACCTATACTGTCGAAAAGAGAGCAAGACTATGCACATCCTGCATTTAACAATTTATTTTTGCTATATGATTATGATAACGAAAACAATATACTAGAAGTAAAACGTAAAAAAAGAAACAAAGACGAAGAGGAAATCTACTTAGAAACTGTATTTTTAACAGATTGTGAGACAATTGTGGATAACGAATTTGAAATAGATAAAGAAAGATTAAATGAAAGAGGAAACTTAAAAATACCAGTAGCAATAGAAAAATCCCTTCCATTTTCTAAGAAATTAGGACTAGTTACAGAACCGATGGTAGCACTAAGAAAAACAATAAAATTAGGTGGCGGACAAAAAAGAATGATAAGCTTGATTATTTCGGTTGATAAAACAAAAGAATCGGCCATCAAAAATTTAGATAAATACAAAAACCTAGAAAATATAAAAAGAGCATTTGAAATATCAAAAGCAAAAGCAGAAGCTGAAAGTAGGTATTTAGATGTAAAAGCAAAAGAGATGGAAATATACCAAAAAGTTTTAGGATATATACTTTTCGATAATCCTATAAGGTCAAGACAAATAAAAAAATTAAATGTTACAAGATACAGCCAAAGTGATATATGGAAATATGGTATTTCAGGAGATTTAATAATCATTTTAGTAAAAATACGAGATAGCAATGACATTTATGTAATAAAACAG
>USOM01000058.1 GCA_900556345.1 uncultured Clostridium sp.
ACTTGATGTTGATGCAATTAAGACTGTTTCTAAGGGTGTTGAGATGTTTAAAAATGATGAAAATGCGGTTTTAATTATTACTCATAATACTAAAATTTTGCATAATTTAACACCAGATTTTGTTCACATTTTGGTTGATGGAAAAATTGTTAAAACTGGAAATGCAGATTTAGCAAAAGAAATTGAGGAAAATGGATATAGAAATTATAAAAAATAGAGCCGCAATAAATGCGGCCTAGTGTTACAATGGAGATTTTCTCCTTTTGTGGGGAGGCAAATTCTTCAAACGATTTGTAGCATTCTTTGTATTTGTGTTATTACTATTCTTTTTAGTTTGATTGCATATAGCTTTTGCAACTTTACAATTTGCCATAATGAGGTCCTCCTTATTGAGCTTTAAGCTAATTGACTGTAACGAAATGAGTATAACATAAATATAACAAAAATTCAAATTTCGAAAGGAATTCAAAAATGAAAACAAACGTAGAAGAAATAAATAGAAACATCTATGATATAAAAAATCAAGATGATTATGACTTCAAAATAAAAAAAGGTTTAACCCCTGAAATAATAAAAGAAATATCAAAGCAAAAAAATGACCCAGAATGGATGGCAGAGTTTAGATTAAAAGCACTAGAAACATATAACAAACTAGAACTTCCAACATGGGGACCAGATTTATCAGAATTAAATATGGACGAGATTGCAACATATGTAAGACCAAAATCAAAAATGGCAGATAACTGGGAAGATGTGCCAGAAGAAATAAAAGACACATTTGATAAGTTAGGAATTCCAGAAGCTGAAAAAAGGTCTTTAGCAGGAGTTGGAGCACAATATGACTCAGAAGTAGTTTATCATAGTATGAAAAAAGAGTTAATGGAACAAGGCGTAATATATACAGATATGGAAACAGCAGTAAGAGAATACCCTGAACTTGTAAAACCTCATTTTATGAAATGTGTACCAGTAACAGATCACAAATTTGTTGCACTTCACGGTGCAGTATGGTCAGGAGGATCTTTTGTATATGTACCAAAAGGAGTAAAAGTGGATATCCCGCTTCAATCATACTTTAGACTAAATTCACCTGAATCAGGACAATTTGAACATACTCTAATAATTGTAGAAGAAGGAGCATCACTTCACTTTATAGAAGGTTGTAGTGCACCAAAATACAATAAAGTAAACTTACATGCAGGATGTGTAGAATTATATGTAAAAGATAATGCATATTTAAGATATTCAACAATAGAAAACTGGTCAAAAAATATGCTAAACTTAAATACAAAAAAAGCAATTGTAGGAAAAAACGCACAAATAGATTGGGTATCTGGCTCATTTGGTTCAAAAATATCAATGCTATATCCAATGAGTATATTAAATGGTGAAGGAGCAAAAACGGAATATACGGGAATATCATTTGCGGGAAAAGGACAAAACCTAGATACAGGATTTAAAGTAATTCATAATAGCCCAAACACATCAAGTTTAATAAACTCAAAATCAATTTCGAAAAATGGTGGAGCGGCAACATATAGAGCATTGGTTAGAATAAATGAAAACTCAAAAAATTCAAAATGCTCAGTATCATGTGAATCACTTATGTTAGATGACATTTCAAGGTCAGATACAATACCTGTAAATGACATAAGAACAGATGATGTAGAATTTTCACACGAAGCAAAAATAGGAAAAATAAGTGATCAATCAATATTTTATCTTATGAGTAGAGGTTTATCGGAAGAAGATGCAAAAGCAATGATAGTAAGAGGATTTGCGGATCCAATATCAAAAGAATTGCCTATAGAATATGCAGTTGAAATGAATAATTTGATAAATCTTGAACTAGATGGAGCAATTGGATAAGAGAAAGGAATAAAAATGACAAATTTAAAGTTAAATGAAACTCCTATTAGAACAGCGAAAAATTATGGAATTAATAATATAAAATTAGAAAATATAAATGTTCCTGAGAATATTTCAGAATTTAATGGACTTAAAATCAAAGGTGTTTCAAATGATGGCAAAATTACATTAAAAGAAAATATTTGCAAAAATGATTTTAAGTACGGAAATGGCGATATTCTTTCAAAACAAATTGAAGAAAAATCTAATAAAAATTTATGTGTTGAAATAAATGAAAAATTAGACGAAGAATTGTTTTTGGATTTTGAATTTTCAAAGGATAACACAAATTTAGTAGAAAATATATTAATAAAGGCAGATGAAAACACTAAAGGAACTATAATTATAAGATTTACATCAAAAGAGGAAAAAGAATATTACCATAATGGACAAATTAAAATAATTGCAGAGAAAAACGCAAAATTAAATATAGTGTTAGTAAATTTATTAAATAACAAGACAAATCATTTTCTAGCAATTGAAAACATAATAAAAGAAAATGCAGAAGTAAAATATGTAACAGCAGAATTTGGTGGAAAAAATACAATTATAAATTATTATACTTGCCTAAAAGAAACCGGAGCCAATAACGAAATTAATACAATTTACTTAGGTGGACAAGACCAGATAATAGACTTAAACTATATTGTAGAAGCTTATGGTGAAAAAACAAATATAGATATGGACCTAAAAGGTGCAATAAGCGGAAATTGTAAAAAACACTTCAAAGGAACAATCGACTTCAAAAAAGGATGTAAGAAATCAAAAGGAAATGAAAATGAATATTGCACTATTTTATCAGATAAAGCAAAATCAATTGCACTTCCAATGCTATTATGTACGGAAGAAGATGTTGAGGGTAATCACTCTACTGCAGCAGGAAAAATTGATAGCAAGAAACTATTTTATTTAATGACTAGAGGACTAAGTAAAGCTGATAGTGAGAGATTAATTGTTAAGGCACAATTTAATAGTGTGTTAGAGAAAATTGAAAATGAAGAAATCAGAAATGAAATATTAAAAGAGATTGATAAATAAGTTTTCTGATTGGGGACGGTTCTTTTTCCGAAAAAGAACCGTCCCCAATCAGAAAAAAGGAGGAAAAAATGAACATAAAACAAGATTTTCCACTACTACAAAATCAAAATATATCATACCTAGACAGTGGGGCAACAACTCAAAAACCAAAACAAGTAATAGAAAAAATAAAAGAATTTTATGAAAATTATAATGCAAATCCACATAGAGGAGCATATACTCTAAGTATGGAAGCAACTGAAGTTTATGAAAATACAAGAACTAAAATTGCAAAATTTATAAATGCAAAACATAGAGAAGAAATAATATTTAGTAAAAATGCCTCTGAAAGTTTGAATTTAATTGCATATTCTTATGGTATGGAAAACTTAAAAAAAGACCAAGAAATAGTTATTTCTATAATGGAACACCATTCGAATTTGGTTCCTTGGCAAAAAGTGAGCAGAGTTACAGGTGCAAAATTAAATTATATGTATATAAATAATGAGTTTGAATTGTCTGATGAGGAAATTAAAAGTAAAATAACAGATAATACTAAAATTGTTGGAATTACACACATCTCAAATGTTTTAGGAACTATAAATAATGTTGGAAAAATAATTAAATATGCACATAAAAAAGGAGCTATTGTAGTACTTGATGCATCACAAAGTATTCCACATACAAAAATTGATGTACAGGCTTTAGATGCGGATTTTGTTGTATTTTCTGGACATAAAATGCTTGCACCTCTTGGAATAGGCGTACTTTATGGAAAAAGAGAATTGCTAAATAAAATGTCTCCATTTTTAATGGGTGGAGATATGATAGAATATGTATATGAACAAGAAACAACATTTGCTCCATTACCAAATAAATTTGAAGCAGGGACTCAAAATGTTGAGGGTGTTGTAGGCTTAGGAGCTGCGATTGATTATATTGAAAATTTAGGATATGATAAAATACAAGAAATCGAGGAGGAAGTGGTTTCTTATGCAAGAGAGGAATTATCAAAATTAGATTATTTGGAACTATATATGACTTCTAATAAAGAAAATCATTCTAGTGTAATTTCTTTTAATATAAAAGGAATACATCCACACGATGTTGCAAGTATTCTAGATAGCGAAGGAGTATGCATTCGCTCACGGAAATCACTGTGCTCAGCCTCTTATGAGATTTTTAGGAATTGATTCTACTTGTAGAGCGAGTTTCTATTTTTACAATACTAAAGAAGATGTGGATAGACTTATAAAAGGATTAAATAAAGCATATAATATGTTTAAAAAATATATAGGAGGAAAATAAAACGTGAGAAGAGGAACACATCAATATCCATTCAGAGGAAAAATGGTGACTTTATCTGATATTTCTAGATACTATAATAATAAAGGAATAGAATTAAATCATACTATGTTTACAGCAGAGGTAAAGAAAGTTGCAGATAAAGTTGGAAGAGAAAATATAACAGAAGAACAAGTTTTAAATTCTGTTAAAAATACACTTTGTAAAAAGAATTTGGGAACAGTTTTGCCTGAACATAGGGAAAACTGTATAAAAGAATTTGGGCAAGATTTTTGGAATGATTTAGTAGCTAGAAAAACAGCTATTGGTCAAGCAAGAAAAGCGAGACTGGAAAGTGAGAAAAAATTTAGAGAGAGTATGAAGGTAGACCTAAACCTAACACCAGAAGTAAAAATAACTGAAAAAAATATAATTGAAAGAGAGGTTAAAGATGGAGGAGCTAGATAGCATATATAATGAATTAATAATGGAACACAGTATGAACTCATATAACAAAAAGAAATTAAAAGATGCAAGTTACGAGGAAATTGGACATAACCCAAATTGTGGAGATGAAATTACATTAGAAGTAAAGTTAGATGGTGATATTATAGAAGATATGGCCTTTTCTGGTCATGGTTGTGCAATTTCACAAGCTTCAACCTCAATAATGATAGATACTTTAAAGGGAAAGACTGTAAAAGAAGCACAAGATATAATAAAAACTTTTATAGGAATGATAAAAAGAGAACAGGAAAGCGAAGAAGAACTAGAAAAATTAGAAGATGCTATAGCATTTAAAAATATAGCAAATATGCCAGCAAGAGTAAAATGTGCACTTTTAGCGTGGCATACACTTGAGGATATATTAAATAAAAATGAAGAAAATGGGAAAGGAAGCATTGATTGCTGTTGTAAATAATATGGAAAATAAAAAAGTATTGTTAGGTATGAGTGGTGGTGTTGATAGCTCTGTTTCTGCTCTACTTTTAAAGGAAAAAGGATATGATGTAATAGGAACAACCTTAGAATTATTTGTAGGAAGCAGTTGTTGCAATACAAATACTTACATAGATGCAAAAAATGTATGTAATCAAATAGGAGTACCACATTTTATCTTTAATTATAAAGAAGAATTTAAAAAATATGTAATTGATGATTTTATAGATTGTTATGCAAATTGCAGAACTCCAAATCCTTGTATAGAATGTAACAAATATATGAAATTTGGCTTAATGTGGGAAAAGGCCAAAGAAATGGGATGTAATTACATAGCAACAGGTCATTATGCTAAAACAGAATATTCTGATGAATACAAAAAGATAGTATTAAAAAAATCAAATGCGGGTAAAAAAGACCAAAGTTATGTATTATGGAATATTCCAAAAGATTTAGTAGAACATATAGTATTTCCTTTATCTGATTTTGAAAGCAAAGATGAGATAAGAAAAATTGCAAAAGAAAATGACCTAAAGGTTGCCAATAAACCAGATTCAGAAGATATCTGTTTTATTCCAGATGGAAATTATAAGAAATTTTTAGAAATAAATTCTGACATAAAGCCAAAACAAGGAAATATTGTAAATTCCAGGGGAGAGATTTTAGGAAGACATACAGGGTTATACAATTACACAATTGGACAAAGAAAAGGTCTTGGAATTTCTAATAAAGTACCTTTATTTGTTCTTGGATTTAACAGAGCAAAAAATGAGGTTATTGTTGGAGAGGAAAAGGAGCTTTATAAGTCTGAGTTGGAGGTTAAGGACATCAATTTATTGTTATTTGATAAAATAGAGGATTGGCTTGAGGTTGAGGTTAAAACTAGATATTCGGCAAGACAAGCTAAAGCTAAAATTGTACAAGATGGGGAGAAAATTAAAGTTAAGTTTGATGAACCTCAAAGAGCAATTACTCCAGGACAGTCTGCAGTATTTTATATTGGAGATATTGTTGTTGGGGGAGGAAAAATT
>USOM01000059.1 GCA_900556345.1 uncultured Clostridium sp.
CTATATAAATAAAGGGGGATTATATGATAACAGAGAATAAAGATGAAATAACAATTTATGATGTAATATCAAAGAAAAAAGAAGTATCTAGAAAAGCAGATACAAAGCTAATAATGAAAGCTTACAACTTAGCTGCAGAAAAACATAAAGACCAAAAAAGAGGGTCAGGTGAGCCTTATATAATCCATCCTTTAAATGTGGCATATATTTTAGCATCAATAGGAATGGATGATAATACACTTTGTGCGGCTCTTCTTCACGATGTAGTAGAAGATACAGATGTTACTGGGAAAGATTTAACAGATATGTTTGGAGAGGAAATCTCAGAAATGGTTGCAGGTGTTACTAAATTAAGTACTATTCAATTTGCAACCTTAGAAGAAACGCAAGTAGAAAATTATAGAAGAATGTTTTTAGCAATGGGGAAAGACATAAGAGTTATATTAATAAAACTTGCAGATAGACTTCATAATATGAGAACATTAAAATATCTAAAAAGAGACAGGCAAATTGCAAATGCAAAAGAAACTCTAGAACTATATGCACCACTTGCAAATAGGTTGGGTCTATATTCAATAAAAGCAGAATTAGAGGACCTTGGCTTTAAATATATGTATCCAGAAAAATATTATGATTTAGTTGAAAGTATAAATAAGAAAAAAGATGAAAGACTAAAGTTTATAGAAAAAATAATGGATGATATAAGAGTTCAGCTAAAAAAACAAAGAATAGATGCAGAAGTTACAGGAAGAGCCAAACACTTGTACTCTATATATAGAAAAATGATAAGAGACAATTGCACAATAGACCAAATATATGATTTATTTGCTATGAGAATTATAGTAAACTCTGTAAAAGACTGTTATGCTGCACTAGGTGTAGTTCACGAAATGTATAGCCCAATGCCAGGAAGATTTAAAGACTATATAGCGGTTCCGAAACCTAATATGTATCAATCAATCCATACGACATTACTTG
Organism: uncultured Clostridium sp.; assembly: GCA_900556345.1. GTDB lineage: Bacteria > Bacillota > Clostridia > TANB77 > CAG-508 > CAG-269. The sequence continues at coordinate 979 of USOM01000059.1, forward strand.
GAGAAAAAGGAACACCTTTCGAGGTTCAGATTCGTACTTGGGATATGCACAAAATCGCAGAAAATGGTATCGCAGCACACTGGGCATACAAAGAAGCAAATTTCTTAGGTAGAGGAAAGAAAAATGTTGTTGTAACAGAAGATAAACTTGCGTGGCTACGTGAAACATTAGAGTGGCAACAAGAAATGCAAGATCCAGAACAATTTTTAGATAATTTAAAAAGAGAACTATTCGAGGATGAGGTTTATGTATTTACCCCAAAAGGTTTAATAAAAGTTTTACCAAAAGGTGCAACACCAATTGACTTTGCATATTCTATTCACGCTGAAATTGGAAATCACATGACAGGATGTAAGATAAACAGTAAAATGATGCCTATTATTACCCAATTAAAAAGTGGAGATATAGTAGAAATAATTACATCAGATAACTCAAAAGGTCCAAGTATGGATTGGCTTAAATTTATAAAAAGTGCACAAGCTAAGAACAAGATAAATAGTTGGTTTAAAAAAGAGAAAAAAGCAGAGAATATTGAAAAGGGTAAAACATCTATTGATAAAGAATTAAAAAGATTAGGTTTATCTCATGATAAATTATTTAAAACAGATTACATTACGCCAATGCTTAATAGATATAAATATAAAGACCTAGACGAAATGTATGCAGCAGTTGGATTTGGTGCAAATTCAGCAGGAAAAGTAATTGCTCGTATGCTTATAGAGTATAGAAAAGACCATAAAGAAGAAGAAATCGAAGAAAAGCTCGAGGAACTATCTAAGGCTAAAGCCGAAAGAAAAGCAAAACCATCTAGTAATGGTATAATAGTTAAGGGAATAGATAATTGTTTAGTAAAGCTTTCTAAGTGTTGTAATCCTCTTCCGGGTGATGAAATTATAGGATATATTACAAAAGGTAGAGGTGTTTCTGTTCACAGAAAAGATTGTGTTAATGTTAAAGATTTATTAAAAGAGGAAAATAGAATTATTGATGTTTCTTGGGTAGAAGAAAAACAAGCTTCTTATAATGTTGATATAGAAATTTCAGCAAATGATAGAAGCGGATTACTCGCAGATATTACAAAAGCTTTATCTGTAGCTAAAGCAAATATTGTTGGAATTAATGCTAAAACTGGTAAAGATAGAATTGCAATTATAGAACTTACTTTGGAAACTAAAAATATTGATGAACTTAATTCTATTTTAAAGGCTATTCGTAAAGTGGATAGTGTTTATGAAGTAACAAGAAAGAAGGTTTAAAGTTTAATGATACTAAAGAGATTAAAAATATCAACATGGATAGGTGATGAAACAAATTGCTATATAGTTTTTGACCAAGAAAGTAAAGAAACTATGGTTGTTGACCCAGCAGGTGATGTAGATAGAATTATTGAAATGATAAATATTTTACAAGGAAATTTAAAATATATTTTTCTAACCCATTGCCACGGGGACCATATAGCAGGAGTTAAGGAATTAAGAGAGAAAATGGGTGGAAAGGTTTTAATTCATAGATTAGATGCAGAAGGTTTGAACAATAAAGAAATAAATCTTACTGAATTTATGGATGGACTTCCAGAAATCGAAATAGATGCAGATTCTAGATTAGATGATGGAGATTTAATTCATTTAGGTAATCTCGAGTTTAAAGTTATTCATACACCAGGTCATACTAAAGGAGGATGTTCTTTATATTTAGAAAGTGAAAAACTTTTGTTTTCTGGTGATACTTTATTTAGAGGTACCTGGGGAAGGACAGATTTACCTACTTCTGATTTTGATGATATTATGAATTCTATTATAAATAAGTTACTTATTTTACCAGATGATACTATTGTGTATCCAGGTCATGGTAAATCTACTATGATTGAAAATGAGAAGCCTATTTATTTGGAACTTAAACCTAGAAAAATGTGAAAATAGAAGGATAATAAAGAAAATATGGAAAAAATTACCAATTAACTATAAAAAGACACTGATTTTCCATTTGATTATTGGAAAAAAATGGAATATTATATGTCCGTACAACTTGCAAAAGATAATCTTTTATTTAGATTATCGCTATTTACTGAAAGGAGAACTATATGCAGAACGAAAAGGACAATGTTGCTACTATCAAACGAAAAAAAGAAACGAACCCAAATAACAATTCGGTTAGATCAGATTATTATCCGTTTAACCAAACTTTTTTAGATGATTATTACAGGCGTTGGGAGGCTGAGAATTCTAAAAATTAATAAAAGGATGAGCAAATATAGTAAAATTATATTTGCTCATCTTTTTGCATATTTTTTTTAGTATTGAATATATATCTATTTAGGGAGAAAATATATGTTTAATGTTACTGTAATAAGATTAAAGGATGTTATAAGGATAATTTTATTTGTAAGTATTTTTTATTTTTTTGCAAATTTTATGATTAAAAATGTTCAAGTTAAGACCTTTGTTGGACAGAAAATAGATTTTGTTAATACAAATAAAATTAGAAATTTGGGTTTGGGTGTTGAAAGTTGTTTGTTTAGATATGTTTTTGCTAATGGAGAAGCGGAAAATTTGAAAACAGAAGAAGCGGAATCAGAGATTAAAAATATATCAGCCAAAAAAATAATAGCCATTGGTTCGAAACTATTTAAAATAAAAGAAAAAGAAACAAAATTCGGACAAGAATCTAGTGAAATACAGAAAGAACCACAAAACACAAACACAAATTCGGAAGAACAAAAAATAGCACAAACTCAAGATATAGCAACAGACACAAACACTCAAGTTGTAACTCAAAACCCAATAGCCGAACGATATAATAGAGAATATAATGGAATAAAAATAAGAAATGAAACATCTTATGAGCTAACAGATGATATGTTAAACCCAGAAAATCTAGATATAGATAAGAAAGATATAATAATATTCCATACTCATACTTGTGAAAGTTATACTCAAACCGAAAACTATCAATATGAACCATCACGGAAATTACAGAACAACAAATCAAAATTTTTCTGTTGTGCGTGTTGGAGATGAACTAACAAATTACCTTGGAAATTATAGCTTTAATGTAAATCACAATAAGGATTTTCACGATTATCCTGCATATACTGGTTCATATTCTAGGTCATTAAAAACAGTACAAAATATATTAAGCAATTTTAATTCTGATATAATAATAGATTTACATAGAGATGCAATTGGAAGTAGAGAAGATTATGCACCATTAGTCAAAATAGGCGAAGACTATTGTGCACAGCTTATGTTTGTAATGGGAAGTAATGGAGGAGGATTATCACATTCGAACTGGTGTTCTAATTTGAAATTTGCGATAAAAGTTCAACAAAAAGCAAATGAATTATATCCTGGATTATTTAAACCAATTATTCTAAGAAATTCTAGGTATAATCAGCATCTTGGCAAAGCAGCTTGTATAATTGAGGTAGGAGCAACAGGAAACACAATGGAACAAACATTATCTAGTATGAAATATCTAAGTAAAGTGATGGAAGAAGCTTTAAAATAAAGTCTGAATAGTAGTTAAAATTTGGCATATAATATTTATATAGCCAAATTTTAACAAGAGAGGTGAATATATATGCCTAAAGAAAACCAATATTGGACAAGTGTTATAAAAAGGATATTTTTAGTTTTTTTAGCAATTATTTTAACAATTGTAGCATTTAAACTTGCTATATTTTATATGCCTTTTTTGATTGCATTTATTATATCTTTAATTATAGAACCATTAATAAAAAAGCTTATGAAAAAATTAAAAATCACTAGAAGGTTAAGCTCAATTATTGTATTTATAATAACATTTGAAATAATAATTGGACTTTTAGGATGGGGAATTGCTACAATTATTTCAGAATCCTCAAATTTGCTTTCAGATTTCAATAACTATTATGATAATATATATTTTCAGGTTCAAAAAATATTAGAAAAATTCAATTCTGTAAAACTAAGATTTTCAAAAGAATTAATAGACATAATTGAAAAAAATAGTTTTACTATATTCAATAATATATCCAACTATTTTCAAAATTTTCTAATGGGAATTGTAAATGGAATAAAACTTATACCTTGTATGATGATATATGTAGGTGTAACAATTTTAGCATTATATTTTATTTGCACAGATAAAATATATATGTTAGATGAATTAGAGCACCATTTACCAGAAAGATGGATGAAAGAACTTACTCGGACACATAAGAGAACTTGTAAAAGTCTTAGGAGGATATTTAAAGGCACAAGCAACACTTATATTAATTTCATTTATAATATCTCTAATCGGCCTTTATATAATGTATTTTTGTGGGTTAAATGTTGGATTTCCACTTATTATTGCTCTTGGAATTGCCTTTGTAGATGCTCTTCCAATTTTAGGCTCAGGAACAGTTATGGTACCTTGGGGAATTTTATCTGGATTAAATGGAGATTTAAAATTAGGTTTAGCAATAATTGGCTTATGGATTATTATGTCTGTAACAAGACAATTTATTGAGCCTAAAATTGTTAGTCGGAAATATTGGAATTCATCCTATTTTTACAGTTGCTGCAATGTATACCGGTTTTAAGTTTATTGGAGTTTTGCGGTATGTTTGTAGGACCTATTGTTCTTATTATTTTGAAAAATGTTTTTTCTAAGTTTTTTGATGGGGGAATTGTGAAAACTATTTTTAATTTGAAATAATAAAAGCCAATTGTTCAATATGAATAATTGGCTAGAACATACTAGAAGTAGGCACATAAGAATTATCAGGAACAGAAACAAATTTATTTTCAGGCTCATTGCACTCAAACATATTATCAACTTTAATTTGAGCAATATCGCCATAATATTCGCCTTTTACAATGGTACCAGTAATATCAACCCAAGTATTGTCTTTAAACTCATAAGCAGTATCATAAGTGCACAAAAATCCAACAACAAGACTTTGAGAAGTATTTTCATTTACAATCATATCACGAGCTAAAACAAACTCATTTTTGTCAAAATCAATAAGTCTATAAACATAACCGGTAAAATGAACTTTACATCCAATATAAGAATCAATATCTTCGGTAACTGCTTGTAGAATATTTGTATAATTTTCAGGCGTTATTTCAAAAATCTTATCAGATTTTATGGTATCAGTAAGTTTTATTTCTTGACTATATCTAGATTCATTTTTTAAAAATATGTTATAAATACT
>USOM01000060.1 GCA_900556345.1 uncultured Clostridium sp.
GCTAGAAGCGGTATTTACGAGTGTAACAGCCAGAACTACAGGATTTTCAACAATAAATATGGCAGGAACTTTACCTATTACAAAACTAATAATATCATTTCTTATGATAATAGGAGGAGCACCACGGTTCAACCTCTGGCGGAATAAGAATTACATCAATTGCAATTTTAGCTTTAACTGTAAGGGCGACTCTTAGAAATAAAAAAGATGTAGTTGTTTATTATAAAAAAATTGATTTACAAACTATAAGACAAGCAATAACAAATATTGTTATATGTGCAATGCTAGTTTTAATATCAATGTTTATAATGGAAAAAGTGCAAATAATGAGACTTGATAATAACTTATTTATGTGCGCATCAGCTTTTTCGGCAACAGGCTTATCTGTTACAAATGTAGCTAAGATGAATTTTGCATCTAAAGTAATTTTAGAGGCTTTAATGTATATAGGAAGAGTTGGTCCAATTTCGATACTTTCTATTCTTATTTTTAAGAAAAAGGAAAACCAAAATATCGAATATGTTTCAGGAAATGTTATGTTATAGGAGGATAAAGTTATGAAGAAACAATGTATAGTTATAGGTTTAGGAATTTATGGAATGAATGTTGCAAGAAAACTTTCAGAAGAAGGTATGGAAGTTTTTGCAATTGATAAAGATATGAGATTAGTAGAACGTGCAAGTAATTTTGCAACGAAAGCGGTTTGTATGGATATTACTAATATTGATGCTTTTGATGGTATTCCTGTTGGAGATTTTGATGTTGGTGTTGTTGGAATTGGGGAAAGTGTGTCTGTTAGCATTATTACATGTTTAGCTTTAAAAGAAGCGGGTGTTAATTATGTTATTGCAAAAGCAGGTGATAAGCTTCATAAAAGGATTTTAGAGAAAATTGATGTTGATGAGATTGTACTTCCAGAGGAGTATTTGGGAGTTATGACTGCTAAGAGTATTTTGGAGAGCAAGGATTTGAAAAAGGTGTAATTTTTGTTACATCTTTTTTTGCTATCTGTAAGCTCTTAAGTAGCAGTATTACTGAGATTGAGAATTCATTCTACAAGTTATAGAAAAAAATCATAAAAACGAACAAATTTTCTAAAAACTATTGACAAGATAAAAAAATAGATATATAATCCATAATGTCAAAAGCGAACAAGAGTTCATAAACAATTTAAGGAGGATTATATTATGGTAAAATTATTAAGAAGAAATAAAATAGAAGAAGAACTAGGAAAAAATGTAAAGATTTTTGGAAAAACAATATCAGTAAATGTTATATATAGTAAAATCAAAAATCCAGAATTAGATTTAGTTGGAAATATCATAAATGTATATCTTCCAAGCAAATATAAAAGAAATGGAAATGTAGGAATAGTAAAACTTGCAATAGAAAAAATGTATCAAGAAATAGCAAGGGTAGAAATAGAAAATGTAATGGAAGAAACAAGAATAAAAATGAATGGTTTAGCACCAGAAAATTATGTTATAAGAAGAATACCAAATAAACTTGCAAAAACAATAGATATGAAAACAATAATTATAAATCCAGAAATTGTAAAATATGATAAAAAGGTTTTAAAATATGTAGTATTACACGAATTTTGTCATTTAAAATACAAAACACATTCTAAAGGATTTTTTGAAATGATGGAAAGATATATGGAAGATTATGATTATTATGATTGTATATTAAATGTAGCGTAAATTTATAATAATTAAATTCGTATACCTCTTGACATTACCAAACCTAAAATGATATACTTAGGTGGTAGAAAAATATATTTAATAAAAAAGACAAGTTTTAATATATATATTTATTCGCACATTGAAAATTAAATAAGAAAGAGGTGTATGATTATGAACAGTTTAATCATAATCGCGACTTTCTTAATCTCTCTAGCAATAGGAATAGTTGTTGGAATGACAATTAGAAAAAAAATTGCTGAATCTAAAATTGAAAGTGCAGAACAAGAAGCTAAAAGAGTAGTAGACTTAGCAAAAGTCGAAGCAGAAAACATGAAAAAAGAAGAAATATTCAAAGCAAAAGAAGAAATTATGAATAGCAGAAAAGAATTAGATCAAGAGATTAAAGAAAGAAGAAGCGAGGTACAAAAACAAGAATCAAGAATGATTCAAAAAGAAGAAAATTTAGACAGACGTTCAGAAAATCTAGAAAAGAAAGAAAGAGATTTAGATAAAGAATATCAAAGTCTAGAAAATCAAAAAGAAGAAGTAAATAAAGTTTATGAAAAACAGGTTGAAGAACTTCAAAAAATAGCCTCATTAAGTAAAGACGAGGCAAGAGAATATTTGCTTAATGAAATGGATAAAGAAATAACAACGGAAAAGGCAAAACTAATTAGAGAATTAAACCAAAAAGCAAAAGAAGATGCAAATAAAAATGCTAAGGAAATCATATCATATGCAGTACAAAAGTGTGCAGCAGACCACACATCTGAAACAACAGTATCAATAGTTAGTCTTCCAAGTGATGAAATGAAGGGAAGAATAATAGGAAGAGAAGGAAGAAATATAAAGGCATTAGAAACCTTAACAGGAATCGACCTAATAATTGATGATACTCCAGAAGCTGTAATTTTATCTGGATTTGATCCATTAAGAAGAGAAGTTGCAAGAATAGCTCTTGAAAAACTAATCGACGATGGAAGAATACATCCAGCAAAAATCGAAGAAATGGTAGAAAAAGCAAAAGAAGAGCTAAATACTATCATAAAAGAAGAAGGAGAAAGAGCAGCACTAGAAACAGGAGTAAATAATCTTCATCCAGATATAATAAGACTACTTGGTAAACTAAAATATAGAACAAGCTATGGTCAAAACGTGCTAAGTCACTCTATAGAAGTATCAAACTTAGCTAGAATAATGGCAGAAGAATTAGGACTAGATGCAAAAAGAGCAAGAAGAGCAGGTCTATTACACGATATTGGAAAAGCATTAGACCACGATATGGAGGGAACACACGTACAAATAGGTGTAGACATTCTTAAAAAATATAAAGAAAATCCACTTATAATAAATGCTGTAGAAGCACATCACGGAGATGTAGAACCACAAACATTAGAAGCAGTTTTAGTACAAGCAGCAGATGCAATATCAGCATCAAGACCAGGAGCAAGAAGAGAAACATTAGAAGCATACATAAAGAGACTAGAAAATCTAGAATCAATTGCTGATTCATTCGATGGTGTTGAAAAATCATTTGCAATTCAAGCAGGACGTGAAGTTAGAATAATAGTAAAACCAGACAGAATTACAGATGACCAAATGACAGTATTAGCTAGAGATGTTTCAAAACGTATAGAAGATGAAATGGACTATCCAGGACAAATAAAAGTAAATATTATAAGAGAAAAACGTGTTGTTGATTATGCAAAATAGAAAAAAATAAAAAATCCCAGAATTATAATTTCTGGGATTTTTTATTTACAATTATAAATTTTTAGTATATAATACCCAAAAAAAGAAAAAGATAAAATCTAGAATGGAGGAAAAATGTATTTTGATAAAAGAACATTATATATAATAATGGCAATAATGGTCCTATGGGGGCTATCAAGTTATTTAACAAATGTGAACGCATTACTAGGACTTTTATACACAATCCCAGGAGTATTAATAGCTATAACATTCCACGAATTTGCACACGCAAAAGTAGCAGATATGTTAGGAGATGATACTCCAAGAAGAGAAGGAAGAATATCATTAAATCCTTTAGCACATATAGATCCAATAGGATTTATAATGTTATTATTTGCAGGATTTGGATGGGGAAAGCCAGTAAATGTAAATCCAAGAAATTATAATAGAGATATCTCAATGGAAAAGGCAGATGCAATAGTATCAATTGCAGGGCCAGCAATGAATATGATTTTAGCAATAGTATTTACAGCAATATATTTCATAATTTATAAAATAGCTGGAAAAATAGTATTAACAAATACGGTACTTTCAATTATTATGGTAATGATAAAATACACAATAACATTAAATATAGGACTTGGAATTTTTAACTTAATTCCATTACCACCATTAGATGGATCAAAAGTAATAAAACCATTTTTACCTTATAATGCAAAGCAATGGTTTGAGGACAATGAAAGAATTTTTTACATAATATTTGTTGTATTATGGATAACAGGAATTGCGGGAACAATAATTTCTCCAATAATAAATGTTGTATATAATGGAATATTTAATTTAGCACATATAATCTTTAAAATATAGGAAAATTTAATAAAAAAATATTTTAAATTTAAAGAGAAATTTTTATTGAAAAAAAATATAAGTTATGATACACTTTTATATGTAAAGAAAAAGAGGTGACACAATGGTAAAAGGATATGCTAAATCCGATATAGGAAAAGCAAGAGATACAAACCAAGACAGTTATTATATTACAGATGACCAATTTTCTAATATACAATTATATATATTAGCAGATGGAATGGGTGGATGTAATGCTGGAGAAATAGCAAGTAAATTAGCAGTAGCATGTAGCAGAAGTTATATAGAAAATAATTTAAAAGATACCCCAAAAGACAAAGAAAGTTTAATACAACTTATTCGGAAGCAGTGTAGAATATGCCAATATGGTTGTGTATGAAAAATCATTAGAAAATAAAGAATATGAAGGAATGGGTACTACTTTAGAAGTATGTTTAATATATAATAGTAGGGCCTATATTGCACACATTGGTGATAGTAGAATTTTTAGAATACGTAAAGGATTGATAAGGCAACTAACACAAGACCATAGTTATGTACAAACATTGGTAAAAGAAGGAACAATTACAAAAGAAGAAGCCAAACATCATCCAAAGAAAAATATGCTTACAAAAGCATTAGGATGTAATGCTTTTGTTGAACCAGATGTAATGGTAAGAGGATTCCAAAAAGAAGATGCATTAGTTATATGTTCAGATGGTTTAACAAATATGGTAAGCAAAGAAGAAATATTTAATTTAGTAACAAACAATTTTGAAACAGCTCCAAAAGAACTTGTAGATTTGGCAAATCAAAATGGAGGAATAGATAATATAACGGTTATAACAATAAAAAATCTATAAAAATATAGATTTTACATTCAAAAGAAAGGAATGTTAAAGAATGGATTTAGAAGGAAGATTGTTAGGAAATAGATACGAAATTATTGAAAAAATAGGAAATGGACGGAATGGCAACAGTATATAAAGCAAAATGTCACGTGCTAAATAGATATGTTGCTGTAAAAATTTTAAGAGATGAATTCACAACAGATCAAGAATTCATAAAAAGATTTGAGGTTGAAGCACAAGCAGCTGCGAGTATAATTCATCCAAATATTGTATCTGTATATGATGTTGGAAAAGATGGAAACTTATATTATATTGTAATGGAACTTGTACAAGGAAAAACTCTAAAAGAAATAATAGTAGAGGAAGGAGGACCACTTCCTTGGAAATGGTCTGTAAATATAGCAATTCAAATAGCTTCTGCACTAGAAGTTGCACATAAAAACAATATAGTACATAGAGATATAAAACCACATAACATAATAATTACAGAAGATGGTGTTGCAAAAGTAACAGACTTTGGAATTGCAAAAGCAGTTTCAAATTCTACAATAACAGCATTTGGAACCACAATTGGTTCAGTACATTATTTTTCACCAGAACATGCAAGAGGAGGTTACACAGATAGTAAGTCAGACCTTTATTCATTAGGTGTTGTAATGTATGAAATGCTTACAGGAAGGGTGCCATTTGATGCTGATACACCAGTATCTGTTGCATTAAAACACATGCAAGAAGAGCCTGTACCACCAAAAACTTTAAATGAAAAAATACCCCAATCTGTAAATGACATAATATTAAAAGCAATGAGAAAAGATACTAATTTACGTTATCAAAATGCAACACTAATGCTTACAGACTTAAAAAGAGCATTAAAAGATCCAGATGGAGATTTTGTTGATAATCAAGATTATGAAGATACAATGCCAACTCAAAAAATATCACTAAAAGATATTGATGAAGAGG
>USOM01000061.1 GCA_900556345.1 uncultured Clostridium sp.
GAATAGAATATATCAGTATTTCAAATATTTCATTTTTATATTCTGAAAAATTTTCTTCACTACTATCTAGTAAAAAATTTATTTCCGATTTATTTTTATTATAAAAATCTCTAACTTCTTTATCATGTAATAAAACTTTCATAGCCAAGATGTTACTTCCAAAGTTTTTATATAAATCTCGATATTTTATTCTCCATATCATTTTTTCAAAAAAATTCACTTTACTTTTATCTAATTGTATCCCCATTTATTACTTCTCCACAAACTCGATTTTAAATCTTATTTTTCTAAATCTCTTTTTATTTGCTTAGCATATCTTTCCTCTTCACTAAACACACACCCACAATATTTCTGCATATAAAGTCCTATTTCTCTTGCTTTAGCTTGTCCCTCTCTAAAGCCAACTCTAAAATCTCTATACAAAAATTCTAATCCATATTCTTTAGCAACCCTATCTCCTAAATTATGAATAATATCGTGTTTTTGATATGGACTTACAAGCAAAGTTGTTGTTATTGTATCAAAACCATTTTTTTTAGCATATTTTGCAGTTTGCTCTAATCTTACAGGATAACAATAATCTTGACATCTTGTATCTAATCCATCCACTACATTTTTGCAAAATTCTTTTAATCCATAGTTTTCCTCAAATATTGCATCTATTCCGATGCTTTTCGTGTATTCTTTTAAGCAGTCTCTTCTTGATTTGTATTCCATATATGGATGAATATTTGGATTAAACCAATATACTGTTGGTTCTATATTTTCGTTTCTTAGTTCGTCTATGCAATATACACTGCATGGTGCACAACATGTATGCATTAATAATTTCATTGTAAATTCTCCTAACTTTATTTATTAAAAAATCTTTTTACTTTTTCTATTATTTTTTCAATCCAATTCTTTTTCACTACAGTTGGTAACTCACTTTTTATATAATTTTTATTTCGTGACTTAAAAACTTTCTCAATATCATAAATTTCATTTGATTCTTCCTGAAATTTCTCATCATTTTCTTTCCATATTTTTGCGATTTCATTTTTTTCTTTATCATCAGCAAAATAATTATAATATATAAGTGATATTATATCTTTGGTCTCCTCTGAAATATTTTGATTTATCAATTTTTTATTTGCATCTATTTTTACTTCTAATTTTGATTTTTTAGCCAATTCTTTCAACGAATTAAGAAAACTTTCAGAAATTTTACTTGTAAATTCAGTATTAAAATATTTTAAAACCTCTAAAGTCTCCAATGCTACATCACATATTTCTACCATATTTTCTCTCCTGTTTATCTATCTTTATCAAATAATTTTTCTTTTAAATTTTTAAATGCTATTATAATTTTGTTTTTTATCTCATTAATTTTACTAAATCTTCTTCCTTCACTTCCTGGTTGCATTGCAAGTTCTTTTGCATCTTCCATGCTAAATATGTTTTCTTCTTTATTGTTTTCAGATTCTATATTGCTTGTCTTTTCTTCATCTACATTTTTATCGCTTTCCAAAGATAATGGCTTTTCATTAATCTCGTATATTGTTTTGTCAAACACCATATCACCATCTGTTGGTACTTTTTCAATAAAATCAAATAAATCTTTTGTTATTTTATCTTTATCAGATACAAAAAACCCGCTGGCTCCACTTTTGGTTATACTGCTCTCATTTATTCCAGGTAATTTTCTTATCATTTCTTCATTACATAGCTTAGGTACAAAATATTTAACTTCTACCTCTTTAGGATTAGTTGTATCCATATCTATTGTTAAAGCATGGCCTCTATCTCTAATCATCATCAATACTTTATTTTTTAATGAAACTATATCTGTAATTCCACAGTCCATTTCTAATGGAAATTCTTTAAATATCTTTTCTGCAACTTCATTTTCTTCACCATATAATGTTATGGGTTCTTCTATTGTGTTTCTTTTTGTTCCCATTTGTGGCATGGATTCTAATATTTCATCATTATTTACAATACTTGAGTGTATTGAATGTAACAATTCATTTACTGTTTTTGCTTTTTTTACAAATCCTGGTAACTTTGATGGATTTGAAAAAAATGCATATCCAACAAAACCTTCTTTTACCTCTTCGATAAAATTTTCACTCATACTTGCAAATTCTGAATTATATATTTTTTGACAAATTCCTGCTTCATATTTTCCAACAGCCATTGACTTTTTCTTGTTTGCAAAATATTCTCTAATTGTATTATTTAACTCTTCTCCAAACCCAAATTTCTTTATGCTTGCTAAAGTATCATATTCTAGACTATCTAATCCTTTTTCTAATTTATCTACATATTCCATTCTACTTAATTCATCATAATCGTCTGCTTCTGTTGGTGCTAAGCTCATAAGAGTTTCCTTAATCTTCATATCTCTTTCAAAAAACTCTTTCATTGCCTCTAAATTTTTCATTTTATTTTCATCCATAATTTTTCTCCATTTTTTATAAATTTGTTCTTATGTTTAAATTCTCATTTGATAATCATACCCCAAATGTTCATAAGCAGCTGGCAAAACAACTCTTCCTTTTGGAGTTCTTGCAATAAAGCCAATTTGTAATAAATAAGGTTCATATACGTCCTCAATTGTGTCAATTTCTTCACCCAAGGATGCTGCTAAAGCCTCAATTCCCACTGGTCTTCCCGAGTATTGAACAATCATCATAGATAACATTTTTCTATCTGTTTCTTCTAAACCTAATTCATCAATTTCTAATTGATTTAATGCATATTTTGCAATTTTTAAATCTATTTTCCCATCTGATAATACTAAAGAAAAATCTCTAACTCTTTTTAATAATCTGTTTGCAATTCTAGGTGTTCCTCTTGCTCTTCTTGCAATTTCTATGCTTGCATCATCATCTATTTCGACACCTAAGATTTTACTCGAACGTTTAATTATTGTACTTAAATCTTCTACAGAATAAAGTTCTAATTTTTGCACAATTCCAAATCTATCTCTAAGTGGCGTTGTAAGTGAACCTGCTTTTGTAGTTGCTCCAATTAAAGTGAATTTTGGTAAATCTAACCTAATAGATTTTGCTTCTGGTCCTTTTCCTATTGTTATGTCTAAAACAAAATCTTCTAAGGCTGGGTACAAAATTTCTTCTACCACTTTACTTAATCTATGTATTTCGTCAATAAATAAAACATCATATTCCTCTAAACTTGTTAGAATTCCTGCCAAATCACCTGCCTTTTCAATTGCAGGGCCTGATGTTATTCTTATTTTAGAATGCATTTCATTTGCAATTATTCCAGAAATTGTTGTTTTTCCAAGACCTGGAGGTCCATAAAATAAACAATGATCCAGAGGTTCATTTCTCTTTTTCGCTGCCTCTATGTATATTTTCATACTCTCTTTTACTTTAGTTTGTCCAATATATTCATCAAGTGTCTGTGGCCTAAGTGTAGTTTCTAATCTTTCCTCCTGCACATTTGCCACTTCTGGACTACTTATGTTTTCATTTTCCATTAATATTCACATCCATTTTAAACTTTTTCTATAAAATCTTCTATTATATTTAGCATCTTCTGATTATTATTTTTATACTCATTTGGTTCAAAAGTTTCAGATTCTTTTATTGCTTCTGGTAAATCTTCCACATTTTGAATTCCTATTAAATAATTTTTTTCACTAAATACTTTTATTATTTGCCTTTGATGGTCATTTACGTGTTCACCATATTCGTGAAGTCTTGGTACAGCTATTACCTTTTTGCCTTTTTCCAAGGCCATTATAATTGAACCAACTCCACCGTGTGTTATTATTAAATTTGCTTTTGACATATATTTGTCTAACTCTTCTTTTGATATCATATCAAATATTTCCATTTTATCGCTTTTATATTTTGTGAAACCTGCTTGCACAATTACTTGTTCTTTTATTATTTGGTTATCTATACAATTTTCTACTTCTTGTAGTAGTCTTGTAAATTCGTTATGTTGTGTTCCTAATAATACTAAAATCATTTTATTATCTCCTTTTTTGAATTGGGGACGGTTCCTTTTTGAAAAAAGAACCGTCCCCAATTCAAAATTTCAAAAAATTGCTCCTCCATATATAGCTTTTGGATATAATTTAAGCATTTCCTCCCACTGCACAATAAATAAATCTGCAATTGGATATATTAGTCTTCCAGTTGCAGTTTTTTTATTTATATTTGCAAATGTTTCTATATATATTATCTTACTTCCAAATATTTTTCCTAAATAGCACATCGGTCCTGCCGTGTGAGTACCTGTTGTTACTATTACTTTTGGTCTTATTAAAATGTATAAATATATTGTTTTTAATATTAAATAAAAATATATAAATATGTATTTTAATAGATGACTTCTTGTACCATAAGGCAAGTATTTTACTTTTTTTCCATATTTTTCTTTTAGATATTCATTTGTTTTATCTTTTTCTGTAATTATATGATAATCATATTTTTCAAATAATGGGCTTAATTGTAATAATTCATTTAAATGCCCTCCTGTACTCGATATAAATAGTACCTTCTTTTTTTTCATTTTTAATCAGCTCTTCCTAATATTATTATTCTATTATCATCACTAGCATCTGTACAACAAGATAAGGCAATTGTTGGTACATCTACATTGGTATTTAGAAATGATGTATCATCAGATGTTGTTGTAAATTTAGAATATATTGTGTATTTTTTCTTATTTCCTTCATAGTCTGTAAAATAGAAAATATCTCCTACTGCTAGTTTTTTATTATTTGAAAACATTTTTCCATTTCTTCTATTATGACCAACAAATAATGTGATTCCAACTTGATTTAGTCCTCCTGATGTGTATAAAAATGCTGGCATTTTTTCCATTTTTTTTGGATCTGGATTACAATATACTTTTGTATTTAATTTTGTTTTTGGTATGTATAGAGTTCCTATTGTTGTATTCATATTGTATATTTCTTGTGTTAGTGCCGATGCATCTCTTGTTTGTTCTGGTTCTTGAGTCGGTTCTTGAGTTGGTTCTTCTGGTTTATTATTATTTTCTGGTTGTTTTTGCTCTTCTTGACTCGTTGTATTTTCAGTATTCATCCCTATAACCATTACATTTTCTTCTGATGTATTTTCTGGTTCTTCTATAGGGGTTACTGTTTCTTTTGATTCATTGTATTTTATTACTATTATTATAGCAATTGTTATAATTAGAATTCCTATTAATGGTATTATTATATATTTTATTTTTTTGTTCATAATTTTCACCTTCTTTTTATTTTTCTTGGCTACTTATTATTATAACATTTTTTTTAGGGTTTGCAAATGGTTTTAGAATTTTATTCTCTAAACCCATCAGCCAACTTCTCAATAGCCTTAGTCTCAATTCTTGAAACATAAGAACGAGAAATTCCCATCATTTTTGCAATCTCTTTTTGAGTTTTAGGCTTTCCTCCTTTTAAGCCGAACCTAAGCTCAATAATAGTTTTCTCTCTATCTTTAAGTACTTCTTTAATTTTATTATACATTTTCCTTATTTTCATTTTAGTATCGACAACATCATCTAAACATTTATCGTCATTTTCTAAAACTTCTTCTAATGTTATAACATTGTCATCTTTATCCTTTCCAATAGGCTCATTCAAGTGAACCTCAGCATTAAGTTTTTTAGTTGAACGAAGCATCATTAAAATCTCGTTATCCACACATTTTGAGACATATGTAGAAAGCTTAGAACCTTTTTCAGGCTTAAAACTATTTACTCCTTTTATCAATCCAATTGTACCAATTGAAAGCAAATCATCTTGGTCAATATTTGTATTTGCATATTTTTTACATACGTGAACTACAAGCCTTAAATTTCTCTCTATAAGCAAATTTCTTGCCTCTTCCTCTCCATTTGCAAGCCTATCTATTGCTATCTTTTCTTCTTCTGGGGTTAATGGTTCTGGAAATAAATTTGTTCCAGTAATATATCCGAACAACCAATATGGCTGTTTTTAAAAATTGTAAAAAACCTGTCATAAAAATGCCAAAACACATATAAGC
>USOM01000062.1 GCA_900556345.1 uncultured Clostridium sp.
CTTCTAAGTCTGATGTCTTTTTAATTGCTTCCTTTATTTTATTTTGCATATTTAATGTAATTTCTTTTATTATTACATCTTTGCTTACAACTAGATTTACATTTACAATTAAATTATTTACAGTATCTAAGTCTATATCTACAGTTACATCATCTACACTTTCGAAATCTTTTACAACTGATTTTACTATATTTTCTATTGTTGGCTTAGAGATAAGTAGTTTTCCGTTGTCATTTTGCATTAAAACTCCATTTGCTTTTTTGTCATTATCTGATGAGTCAAAAAATATGCATTTTATACTACATAATAAACAAACTATTTCTACTCCTAAAATTATTTTTGAAGTTTGTTCTCCTTCTAAAGCCATTACTGCAAATGATGATACCGTACTTACATTTATCCATCCTGCAATCATACATATTACTAGTATTGATTGTAAAAATATTAAAACAGAAAATAATGCTAATATTACTTTATCTAACTTTTTCATTTATTTTTCTTCCTTTCTTTATAACTCAAATTTTATTCTTCAGGATTTGAGTTTGTTTCTTCTGTCTCTTCTTCTTTGCTTTCTTCTGTTAAGCTTTCTGTATTTACTCCTTGAACATGTACATTTACTTCTTCTACTTTTAATCCTGTCATATTTTCTACTGCTGTTTTTACTCTGTTTTGAATTTCAAATGCTACATCTGGTATTCTAGCTCCATAATCAACTATTATGTTTACATCTATTTTAGCTTTATTATCAGTTGTATCAACTTTTATTCCTTTTGCTAGGTTTTTCTTTCCTTTTAGTACTTCTGTTATTCCTCCTGCAAATCCTCCTGCCATTCCAAATACCCCAGGTACTTCTGATACTGCAACTCCAGCTATTACTGCAATTACATCACTTGATATTTTTATTCCTTCTGTTCCGTTTTCTACTTCTTCTATGTCTTTTTCTTCTACAATTTTGTTTTCTTCCATAATTTTTTCCTCCTTAAAAAAATTGATATACATAGTATATCAATTTTTTGTGAATTTTACAACAGTTTTGGTAAAATTTAATATTTTTTTAATTGTCGCAAATTTTGCGATAGTTGCCATATATTTTTATGATGTAAATAAAAATTGTTCGACAGAAATTTTCTATACAAAATATGAGTATGCTAAGAAAATGAGCATACTCATATATCATAATATTCTTTTTATTTTAAATATTCTTCAAACTATATTTTTAAAACTCCACCAATTGTTTTGCTTTCACTAGCATCTGGTAACATTTGGCTACCACCAGTGATAACAACTGTATCTCCGCTTTCAAGAATTTCTTTATTTTTCAATTTTTCAATTCCTGCTTCGATAGTTTTATCGATGTTTTCACCTTTTTCAACTAATATTGGAGTTACGTTCCATACTAATGCTAATTGACGGAAAGTTCTCTTGTTGTCTGTTATAGCTAAGATTGGGCATCCAGCTCCAAGTCCTGCTAATCTTTTTGCTGTTTTTCCTGAATTTGTGTAGCAAACTATTGCGTCTGCATTCATAACTTTTGCAGAAACACATGCTGAATATGCAACTTTTTCTTCATAGTTTAATAATTCGATGTCTTTGTTTTCATCAAATCTTTTCCAGTAATTGATTTCTGGTTCTACTCTGTTTGCTATTTTAACCATTGTTTCAACACATTCAACTGGGTAATCACCTTGAGCACATTCTCCTGAAAGCATTATAGCACTTGTTCTATCAAATATTGCATTTGCTACGTCTGATGCTTCTGCTCTTGTTGGTAATGGTTGATGTGTCATTGATTCTAACATTTGTGTAGCTGTTATAGCTGGTTTGTATAATTTGTTAGATGTTTTGATTATTCTTTTTTGAACTACTGGTGGTTCTGTGAAGTCTGTTTCTGTAGCCATATCTCCACGAGCTATCATTTGTCCGTCAGCTTCGTTTAAGATATCGTCTAAGTTTGATAATCCTTCTACGTTTTCTATTTTTGTGATGATTTGGATATCTTTTCCACCATTTTCATCTAATATTTTTCTTACATTTCTTATATCTTCTAAGTTTCTTGCAAATGAAATTGCAACGAAATCGTAGTTATGTGCACATGCTGCTTTTAAATCTTCTATATCTTTTTCAGCTAATCCTGGTAATCTGATTATTGTTCCAGGTAAGTTCATTGTTTTTCTGCTTCCTAACCCGTTTCCATGAACTACTGTTGTTACTATATCTTTTCCAACAACTTCGTCAACTTTTAATTCTATTGCTCCATCATCTATTAAGATTTTTGTTCCTGGTACAACGTCTTTGTATAATTCTTTATATGTTACAGAAACTTTTTCTTCGTTTCCTTCTACATCTTCATTTACTAAAGTGAATTTTTGTCCATCTTTTAATTGGATTTTTTTATTTTTTCCTGTGTATAACATTCCTGTTCTTATTTCTGGACCTTTCATATCTAGTAACATTGGGATTGGTAATTCTTTTTCTTCTCTTATTT
The DNA here is from genome assembly GCA_900556345.1 of uncultured Clostridium sp. Lineage (GTDB taxonomy): Bacteria > Bacillota > Clostridia > TANB77 > CAG-508 > CAG-269. The sequence continues at coordinate 2,486 of USOM01000062.1, forward strand.
TCATTATTGTTTCAGATTTTTCTGATTGTTCATCCCAACTTCCGTGTGAATAGTTTATTCTGCATACATTTAATCCTGCTTCGAATAATTCTTCTAATTTGTTTTCACTTGCTGGTCCTATTGTTCCAACTATTTTTGTTTTTCTTAAAGCTTTCATTTCTTTAAAATTCCTCCTTCTAAAAATTACAACTTCGGCTATTATAACATAGATTGTGGTAATTATTCAATAGTTTTTTTAATTTTTATTAATTCTTGTTATATTTTTCACTTTATTGGTATTATCATCAATTTCAAATAATACACTATTAAACATTGTTTCACCTGTTGCTATTTTATATCTTTCTGGAAGTGATGTTACAAATCTTTTTAATGCTGCATCTTTATCCATTCCTATTACTCCATTTTTAGGTCCTGTCATTCCTATATCTGTTATAAATGCAGTTCCCTTTTCTAGGATTTGTTCATCTGCTGTTTGAGTATGTGTATGTGTTCCAAAAATTGCTGTTATTTCGCCATCTAAATAATATGCCATTGCTTTTTTTTCAGCTGTTGCTTCTGCGTGAAAATCATACATTATAATATCCGCTTCTTCTTTAACTTTTTGGGCAATTTCTTTTACAACCTCAAAAGGATTATCTAACATAATATTTATTTCTGCTCTACCTAGGGCATTAATAACAGCTATTTTCTTATCTTTACATTTATAAATATTATATCCCTTTCCACAAACTGCTTTTGGATAATTAGCTGGCCTTATTAATTTTGGATCATCTATAAACTTAAAAATTTCTTTTTTACCCCAAGTATGGTTTCCCATTGTTACACAATCCGCTCCAGCAAATAATATATCTTTAAAATTTTTCTCTGTAAGCCCCATTCCCTCTGCCGCATTTTCTCCATTTACAATTACAAAATCTACATTGTATTCAGTTTTCACTTTTTGAAGTCTTTTTTGAAGTTCTTTTACTCCACTAGAACCTACTATATCTCCAACTGCTAATATGTTCATTCTTTATTCCTCACTTTCTGTATGTATTTTACTATTTTATTTAATAAAATGCAACAGAAAACAATTATTAAAAATATTATAATATCACAAAATATGAATATCCAATATTTATCATTTATGGATTGAAACACATTATCTACAATAAAATCTTCTTTAATATCAATTTTTTTATCACTTTCATTTATTTCTGCTCTTTCACATTGCACTAGTAATCGATGTGTATTTATTCCATAAGGTGTACAGGTGACTAAAGTTAATAAATCTTTTCCGTCTATTATTTTTAAATCATTAATTTCATAAGGTAAAACTACTTTTGTTTGATATACACAATATCTCATTTTTTTATCTAACGAAAAAATATAAACTTCATCTCCTATTTTTAATTCATCTATTCTTGTAAAAAGCTCAGACTTTGTGAATCCTGTATGTCCAGTCAAAACTGTATGTGTAGTATTTCCTCCAACTGGTAGCGAAGTATTTTGCAAATGACCTATTCCGTTTTTTAGTACTTCTGACTCTGTTCCGTGGTATATTGGCAAATACACTGATATTTTCGGTATTTCTATATATGCCATAACTCCATCATTCTCCAAATTTAAAATATCATTATATTCATTATAAAAACTTTCCTCTCCTACACTTAACATTTCGTTATATTTATTTGCTTTTTCATATTCTTTGTTTTTTTCTTCGTCATTCGTTTTCTCTATTTTATTTTGATATTCTTTTATTACTTCTGTTTGATTTTTTTCCTCAATTATATTACTTATTTTAGGATAAAGTATAATTAACACTCCTAATAAAATAAATATTATTGCAATAATTTTTTTCATAAATTTCACTATATCTAATAAACTATGCAACCTACACGATTCTATATTTTTATTTACTTTCTTTTAATATTTTTTTCTTTTTAAGTATTGATATTTCTATAATAATACCTATAACTGCTAAAATAATACCTATACATATTAAAATTTTATTTCCAATTCCACCTGTTACAGGTAAAATATATCCTTTTGAATTTTTAAAAACTAATTTACACTCTTCATCTAATTCTCCATCTAAATTGCTATCAGACAAATCCATTTGATATATCTTTCTAGATATTTGGTACCCTTCTGGTGCTTTAGCTTGTTTTATGTTATATGTTCCTTCATCTAATCCTTTTAAGTATAAATGTCCATTTGCATTTACAGAAACATTAACCACTGAAGCTTCATCATCTGACCTTGTTAAATAATATTCTCCATCATTGCTCTTTTTAAAATGTAAAACTTCACCATTTTCATCTAATACAGAAAACTCACTTCCAGGTAATAAATTCTTTTCATTATCTTTATCTACAGATTCTATTTCCATTTGATACGTATAAACTGTTACTCTTGGCATTTCTTGTACCTTAAAATCATTTGCATTATAAGGATTATTTGCATATTTTAGTCTTACATAACTATTATTACCTTTGCTACCAATCGCCAATCTCCAATTCTGTACCAAACTTGCATTATATACTATTTTTACAGTATCATATTTATTTATTTTATTATAATCAAAATCTGCAATAAATGTTGTAACCTCAAATTTTCCAACCTTCGCATTGAAGTTCAAGGTATAATCATTTATACTTTCTTCGTTTCCAGAACTTGTTATTCCATATATTTTTAGCGATTCCTTATTTATTATTATAGAATCATCTACCTTATCAATTATTTGATATTCTTTTGATAAACTATTTTCTAAATATGTTGGAATATCAGCTTTTATTGTATAAGTAAATTCGTCTTTGCCACTATAATTGTCCTTCATTTTGTTTTCATCAGTTATAGTTTTTGATATTGATATATTTGTAGCTTTTACAACAATATTTTGGTCTTTCAATTCCCATTCATTTTTCTCATTATTGTAATTTGGAATCAAATTTACAACTGTTGGCATATATACCATATAACCGTTTTCCATTATTACTAAATAGGTTCCCATTTCTACATTTTCAAATTTTGCGTTTCCAACTAATTCTTCCTCATCTACCGGATATCTTGCATTTCCAGCCGTTGTCTTTTCCATATAAGGCTCCATTTTAATTTCCTTACTTTTTATTTTAGATGATATTTTATCATAAAATTCTCTAGCTTTTTCTGAATTATTGTTTATGTCGTCATAAAAATCCTTACTGTCTGAATATTTTGGAAAATTTTCATTTAACCAGTTTTGTATGTTTTCTTCCCATTTATATCCTTCCTTTGGTTCATTTGATACATAGTCATATTCTACACTTGCTATTTTGTATAAACTAACTTTTATACCTTTTTCAATATTAGTTACTGTTATATTTCCTGTATTTTGATTTTGAGAAATAACAGCTAAACTTTTGTGATTTAAATTTATTATTGATAAAATACATATTAATACTAAATTTATTGATATAATTTTCTTTATTTTTTCTTTATTCATTTTCCTCCTATTTTTATGTAGGTTGCATAGTTTATTAGATATAACCTCTCCTT
>USOM01000063.1 GCA_900556345.1 uncultured Clostridium sp.
AAATAAAAGAATCATTATTTTGTATATGTGATTTAACTTATGAAAAGTACTATAAAAATAAGTCTAAAAAACTAAAGAAAATATCAATTTTGGAAACTCAAGAAAAAGATGAAAATATAAACAAGGTTTCTGTAAAGTTATTTGAGGACAATTTAAATAATGAAAAAAATATAGAAATTTACTTCATACAAATGTCTAAATTTTTAAAAAATATCAAAGAAAGGATTGAGAATATTGAAATAAATTCAAAAGACATAGTAATAATTGGAGTAGACAAAAATCTTGATTTATTGTGAAAAATCTATTATAATAAAATAGAAAAAAGCAATAAAGGAGTGATAAAAAATGAAATATATATATGAGCCACAAGGTGTATGTTCTATGCAAATGATATTTGATATAGAAGGTAACACCGTAAAAGATTTACAAATTATTGGAGGATGTCCAGGAAACACAGTAGGGGTATCAGCATTAGTAAAAGGAAAAAAAGTCGATGAAATAATTGAGCTTTTAAAAGGGATACCATGTGGAGCAAAAGGAACATCTTGTCCAGATCAAATAGCAATAGCATTACAGAAATACAAAGAAAAATATGGAATCTAAAATAAAGTGTTATAAAGAAAGTAAAAAAAGGTGGCAAAATTAATTGCCATCTTTTAATTTTGATCAGGTTCAATTCCCATAGCAGGTAAAACTTCAGAAAGTATTTTAGATACAACAGGAGCAGCAGTTTGACCACCTTGGTGACTATGGCCTTTAGGGTCATAAAGAGTAACAAGTATTGCAACCTGAGTATTTTCTATAGGAGATATTGCTGCAAAAGATGTTGTATAACCAGAACTTGAATCACCTACAACTGGTTCAGAAGTACCAGATTTACCACCAATAGAATAACCTTGAACTTGTGCATTTTTACCAGTTCCATCTGTTACAACAGATTTCATCATAGATTTTACTTGATTTGCAGTTTGTGTAGATAGAACTTGTCTAATTTTAGTTGTATCAAAATTTGTAACTTCTCCAGTATCAGTATTTGTCATAGATTTAACAATTTTAGGCTGAAGAAGGTTTCCGTTATTTGCAATAGCGCAAATTGCTGTAATCATTTGAAGAGGTGTAATAGTAAACCTTTGACCAAATGACATTGTTGCAAGTTCAACACTTCCGACCTTATCTAAATCGTGGAATCTACTTGAAGATTCTCCAGGAAGCCCTGAATTTGTTTTATCAAAAAGTCCAAATGCCTTATAATATTTATATAATGTGTTTGCACCAATTCTTTTTCCAAGTTGAATAAATGAAGGGTTACAAGAATGCATAAGAGCTTCTCTTAAAGATTCTCCCTCGTGTTTGCTATAATATGGTGCTTGGTAATACCAACATTGAATTGGTTTATCAGCAACTTGCTCAACGCCATTACAGTAGAAATCGTTTGCAACATCTGTTTTAGTAATATTTTCCTCAAGAGCAACAGATGCAGTAATTAACTTAAATACGGAACCAGGTTCATAAGTTTCAAAAACAGAACGAACATGCCACATATTATATATTCTAGAATTCTTTTCTTCATTTGATAAAGAATCCCAATTATCTGTATAATATGAAGTAGGTGTAAAAGGACTATTTAAGTCATAATTTGGATATGAAGCCATAGCCAAAATGTTACCAGTTTTAGGGTCCATAATTATACAGTTACCACCCTTAGAGCAAGCATTTTCCTCAACAGCTTCTTTTAAGTATTTTTCTACAATAGATTGAATATTAATATCTATTGTAAGTGTGAGATTATACCCGTTTTCAGCAGGAATAAAAGATTCTTGTGAATTTGGAATTTCACTTTTAGATGCATCTGTAGACATTACAACCTCTCCAGAAGTTCCTTTAAGTATAGAATCATAAGAATACTCGATTCCAGATAAACCTTGATTATCAGTACCACAAGCGCCAATTACTTGAGAAGCTAAAGTAGAATATGGGTAGTATCTTTTAGAATCTTCATCAATATTTACACCAGCTGAAATCTTATTTTCTGTTAGCCATTCTTTTAGCTTGTTTACTTTTTCTTCTTCTTCTTTTTGAGCAATAGTTATAGAAGATTTAGAATTATTTATTTTTTCTAAAGTTTCCTCATAATTTAGCTCGAAAATATCTGAAAGTTCTTTGCAAAGGGCTTGTTTTAGCTCATTTTCATCTGTATATTTTTTACTTTTCAATTTAGAAGGATTTACAGATACAGTATCAACAGTTTCGCTTATTGCAAGAGAAGCACCTGTTGAATCATAAATATTACCACGTTTACTGCTTATTGCCTCACTTTTAACTTGTTGTTTAGATGCAAGCGTAGATAAATGAGTTCCATCTATTATTTGTAAATAAAATAATCTAATAATAAGAAGAATAAGCAAAATAACTGCAACAATCATTGAAAATTTTAGCTTTTTAGATGAGACTACATTTTCAATATTAAGATTGCTTTTTAGTTTTGCAATTTTATCATCAGTTTTAGATTTTATTATTTTGTTTTTAACTTTTTTAGCAAGTTTTTTATTTTTTTTGTTCATATAATCACCATTCTTTTTGTTTAAAATGTTAAATTTTCACAATTATTTTATAGTAAAAAATAATAAAAATCAATAAATTTATAAAAAAAGGAGGAGAAATATTTGTTATCTAAAATTAAAAGTATGTCATTAGAAGGACTTACAGGTTATTTAGTAGAAATACAATCAGATGTATCTGGAGGACTTCCAAACTTTGAGATTGTAGGACTTCCAGATGTTAGAGTTAAAGAAGCAAAAGAAAGAGTAAAAACAGCAATAAAAAATTCAGGAATAGAGTTTCAAAGTAGAAAAATTATTGTAAATTTAGCTCCAGCAGACATAAGAAAAGAAGGTACTTTTTTTGATTTGCCAATTGCAATAGGAATTTTAATGGCACTTAAAGAAATATCAAAAATTAAAATAAAAAATTTTGAAAGTACAATATTTTTAGGAGAACTTTCTTTAGACGGAAAAATAAATAGAGTAAATGGAGTTTTACCAATGTGTATAGAAGCATTAGAACTTGGAATAAAAAGGGTAGTGCTTCCAAAAGAAAATGCAATAGAAGCATCGATAATAAAAGGCTTAGAAATTATACCAGTAGAAGATTTGTTAGATACTATAGAATATATTACAGGAAATTTAGAAATACCAAGCTATATATCAAAAGAAAATATAAATTTAAGACCTACACAAAATTATGAATTTGATTTTTCAGATGTAAAGGGACAAGAAAATGCAAAAAGAGCCTTAGAAATTGCAGCAACAGGTTCACATAACTGTCTTTTGTGCCGGTGCGCCAGGTTCGGGAAAAAGCCTATTATCAGAAAGAATAGTTACAATTTTACCAGATTTAACATTTGAGGAAGCATTAGAAATAACAAAAATTCACAGCATTACAGGAGAACTTGGTAGTAAAACAGGATTGATTACAAAAAGGCCGTTTAGAATGCCACATCATACAAGCTCACCAATTGCAATAATAGGAGGTGGAAGAAATCCAAAGCCACGGGGAAATAAGTTTAGCACATTTTGGTGTATTATTTTTAGATGAATTACCAGAATTTAAAAAAAGTACATTAGAAGTTTTAAGAGGACCATTAGAAAACAAATATGTAACAATAAGTAGAGCAAATATGGCAGTTACATATCCATCAAACTTTATTTTAATTGCAAGTATGAATCCATGTCCTTGTGGATATTACGGAACAGATGACGACAAATGTCATTGCTCTGAAACAGCAATTTCAAATTATATGGGAAAATTAAGTGGCCCACTTTTAGATAGAATAGACCTTCATATAGAGGTAAAGCCAGTAGAATATGAGAAAATTAGCTCAGAAGAAAAAGGAGAAACTTCAAAAGAAATAAAGAAAAGAGTAGATAAGGCAAGAAAAATTCAATTGGAAAGATATAAAGATTTAAATATATACTCAAATGGTGAATTAACACCAAAATTGATTGAAAAATATTGCAAAATTGATGAAACATCAAAAGAATTATTAAGAAAAGCATTTGAAAAATTGGGATTAAGTGGACGAGCTTATAGCAGAATTTTAAAAGTTGCAAGAACGATTGCAGATTTAGACGGAGAAGATGAGATTAGAAAAAATCATATAGCAGAAGCAATACAGTATAGGAGTTTGGATAGAAAATATTGGAAGAGATAATAGAAAATTGATATTTATATGAAATTAGCATATTTGAGGGAGTGATATAAAAAAATGACTGTAATAGAATTGGAAAATAAGCTTTATCCTAAAATTTTAAAAAATATAAAAAAAGCACCAAAAAAATTATATATAAATGGAAATTTAGACATATTAAATTCAAACTGTATTGCAATTATAGGTTCAAGGAAAAACACAAAATATGGAGAAAAATGGTGCAAAAAATTTGCCCAAGAATTTATAAAATACAATTTAACAATAGTAAGTGGAATGGCACTTGGAATTGATAAAATAGCACATAAAACAGCGATAAGAAATGGAGGAAAAACAATTGCGGTTTTACCATCAGGATTAGAAAATATTTATCCAGAAGAAAATTTAGAACTATATAATGAAATAATTTTAAATGGAGGATGTGTAATTTCAGAATATGAACCCAAAATAAACGCAAGTTCAAAGAACTTTTTAGAAAGAAATAGAATTGTAAGTGGATTATCTTTAGGAACTGTCGTAATAGAAGCAGCCTACAGAAGTGGGACAAGTGTTACAGCAAAAATTGCAAAAGAACAAGGAAGAGATGTATTTTGCATACCTGGAAGTTTAGATAACCCAAAAAGTATTGGAACAAATAATTTAATAAAAGAATTTGCAAAAATTGTAACATCACCTAAAGATGTTATAAATAACTATAATTTTTTGCATAAAATAGAAGTTAATTCAAATACATTAGTAAAAGAACAAATTCCAGAAGAATATAAGAAAATTTATAGCTTAATAACAGATATTCCAATAAATATAAATGATATTGCAAAAAAAAGTTTATTAGAATTAAGAGAAGTTTCATCAAAACTTACAATGTTAGAATTAGACGGTAAAGTAGTGAAATTACCAGGAAATATGTATATTAGAGGTGATTTAGATTAACAAAAAAGAGTTAGGAAGTATTGGCGAAGAAATAAGTGCTAATTACTTGCAAAAATGTGGATATAAAATTATAGAAAGAAATTATAGATGTAGGCAGGGGGAGATTGATATTATTGCAAAAGATAAAAATGAACTAGTATTTATTGAGGTAAAAACAAGAAGTAATTTATGTTTTGGGAGACCAAGAGAGGCAGTAGATAATTATAAACAAAACCATATATATAAAACTGCTAAGTATTATTTGCATAATAATAAATTAGAAAATTCTTATGTTAGGTTTGATGTGATTGAAATTTATTTGAGAAAAGATAAGTATAAATTGAGCCATTTGAAAAATGTTGAAATTGATTTATAAAATTTACAAAAGTATACACATAACATTAAACTGCGTGTATAAAAATGTTAACATAAATTCTTGATTTTATAGCAAAAATATAGTAAAATACCTAACAGAGGTAAAAAAATGAGTGTATTAGAAGAAACAAAATATTTAATGAAAAAATATAAAATAAAAGCCAACAAAAGTCTAGGACAAAACTTCTTAATAGATGACACAGTTATAGAAGACATAGTTGGAGGTGCATCTATTGGAAAAGATGACCTAGTAATTGAAATAGGACCAGGACTTGGAAGCATGACAGCTCTATTAGTAGAAAAAGCAAAAAAAGTTATATGTGTAGAATTAGACAAAAAAATGATTAAAATTTTAAATGACAGATTTATAGCTGATGACAACATTGAACTAATAAATGAGGATGTTTTAAAATTAGACTTAAACAAATTAATAAAACAAGAAAAAGAGCAAAATGAAATAAAAGACGTAAAAATAGTTGCAAATTTACCATACTATATAACAACACCAATA
>USOM01000064.1 GCA_900556345.1 uncultured Clostridium sp.
GTTCCTTTTTGAAAAAGGAACCGTCCCCATTTTGAAAAAATTTATAAAAAGTAATGTCATTTTCTTTTTTTTATGTTATTATAAGAAAGTAATTTTTATAGGAGTATAGTGTCAATGGTAGCACATCGGTCTCCAAAACCGCCTGTGAGGGTTCGAGTCCTTCTACTCCTGCCAAAATATTTATGGAAAATGGAACATCAATATAGTGGTGTTCCATTTTTTGCCTTAAATAAATTATTGACCTGAAACTATTTCAAATACTTTACTTAAAATCGTACATAAGCCTATGGTTCCGCACATTTCTTCTGCTTCTCTATTGGTTTTCGTGTAGTCCTCTAATACCGTTATAAGTTTCTCTTTCTTATCTTTTTCTACATTGTAAATCTTTGATTGTGTATAGTTCTTTCCATTCACTTTGTAGATTATAAAAATTCCTTTCCGATTTCCTTCATCAAAATCAAGAATTTCAAACCCATCAATAATTCTTATCATATTATTACCCTCCTGCAAAAAGCTTATTGACTGTTACAAGCCTAAGTTTACCACATTTTTATTTGAAATACAATATAAATTTTAATAATTCACACTGTTTTTGGAATTCAGATATAACTTTTTACCATCCATAATTTCTTTTAATTTTTTCTGCACTTCCCCAACAACAATAGGCACAACGGAAATCATTCCAGTATAAATCCACTGAATTCCATTTAATGGTACTAATTCAAAAATACTAGCAAAATAAGGTACAACAACTACTATCACCTGCAACAAAGTTCCAAGCAGCAAACTTCCTATCAAATATTTATTCTCAAAAACTCCAACTTTAAATATAGATTCTTCTGATTTCACATTAAAACTATGTACTAACTCAAGCATTCCAAGGGATACAAATGCCATTGTTCTTCCAACTGTTAGACCAAATAATCTTGTTCCCAAAGAAAATGCAAATAATGTTAAACATCCCAGCATTACACCTTCTGTAATTATTTTTTGCCAAAGTCCACCTGCAAATATACTTTCTTTTGAATTTCTTGGTTTTCTATTCATTATATCCTCTTCTTCTCTTTCCAATCCTAAAGCAATTGCTGGGAAAGAATCAGTAACTAGGTTTATCCATAAAAGTTGAATTGCAAGTAAAGGCGATTCTATTCCTGAAAGTAAACCTATAAAAATTGTTGTTATTTCTCCAATGTTTGTTGCAATTAAAAAATGAATTGCCTTTTTTATGTTATCATAAATTGTTCTTCCTTGCTTTACTGCTTCTATTATTGTTACAAAATTATCATCTGCAAGTATCATATCTGATGCATTTTTTGCAACATCTGTTCCGCCTTTTCCCATTGCTATTCCTATATCTGCATTTTTTAAAGCTGGGCTATCATTTACACCATCACCTGTCATTGCAACAACTTTTCCTTGTTTTTGCCATGCTTTTACAATTCTTACTTTATGCTCTGGTGTAACCCTTGCAAATACTGAGTAACTTGCTATATTTCTCTCTAATTCTTCATCTGATATTTTATTTAATTCATTTCCTGTTATTGCTTTTTCTCCTGTTTTTAAAATTCCTAAATCTTTTGCGATTGCTTTTGCAGTTGCAATATGGTCACCTGTTATCATTACTGTTTTTATTCCTGCTTTTTGACAAGTATAAACTGCTTCTTTTACTCCATCTCTAGGTGGATCTATCATCCCAATTAACCCAACAAAAATCAAATTTTCTTCTAAATCAAAATTTGCCTTACCAAAATAATCTAACTCTTTATAGCCTACTGCTATTACTCTTAAAGCATTTTCCGCCATATTTTCATTTTGATTTTTTATTTCTTCCTTTTTGGATTGTGTTAAACTTTCTATTTTTCCATTTTCATATATCCTATTACATTTTCCAATTAAAATATCTGGTGCTCCTTTAGTTATGCTTATATATCCTCCATTTGGCTTTTTATGTATTGTTGTCATCATTTTTCTATTTGATTCAAATGGTAGCTCACTTATTCTTTGATTTTCTTTATATAATCTATCTTTATTTATATTTTCATTTAAGGCTTTATTTACAATTGCCGCTTCTGTTGGCTCACCACTTGCAATTAATCTTCCATTTTCGTCATTTTTTATTATACAGTCTGTACACATTGAACCTAATTCTAATAACAATTTTGAATTTGATGAATACATTTTTACAACTGTCATTTTATTTTGAGTTAATGTTCCTGTTTTATCAGAACAAATTACATTACTGCTTCCTAACGTTTCTACTGCTGGCAATTTTCTAATTATTGCATTTTTCTTTGCCATTTTTGTTACACCAATTGATAACATTATTGTAACAATTGCAGGTAAGCCTTCTGGAATTGCTGCCACTGCTAAGCCAACAGATGTCATAAACATTTCGACAGGTTCTATTTTTTTGATAATTCCAATTATGAAAATTACTGCACATATTGCCAAACACACAATTCCAAGAATTTTTCCAACTTCTCCTAGCTTTTTTTGGATAGGCGTTTCTGGTGCTTCGTCCTCGATTATCATATTTGCTATTTGTCCAATTTTAGTATTCATTCCTGTTTCAGTTACTATTGCTCTTCCTCTTCCGCTTACTACTATACTTCCCATAAATGCTGTATTTTTCATATCTCCTAATGGAATATCTTCTTTATTTATTACTTGGTTGGTTTTGGTAACTGGTTCTGTTTCTCCGGTTAAACTTGATTCTTCTATTTTTAAGTTAAATTCTTCTATTATTCTACAATCTGCAGGCACATAATTTCCATCAGATAATTCTATTATGTCCCCTACTACCAATTCTTCCGCAAGTATTTCCTTTGTTTCTCCATCTCTTATTACTTTAGCTATTTGTGGTGTTAATTTTTTTAGGCTCTCTATTGATTTTTCTGCTCTTTCTTCTTGGATTAATCCCATTATTGCATTTAATACTACTATCGCAATTATTATTATTGAATCTATGTAGTCATTTTGACTTTGTATATATGATACTCCTGCTGATATTATTGAGGCTATTATTAATATTATTATCATAAAATCGTTGAATTGTTTTATAAATCTTATTATTATACTTTCTTTTTTCTTTTCTATAAGTTTGTTTCTTCCTTGCTCCTCTTGCCTTTTTTGTGCTTCTTTGTTTGTAAGCCCTTTTTGAATATTTGTGTTTAGTTTTCTTTCTATTTCATATGTATTTTTGGTATGCCACATAATTTTATCTCTCCTTTCGTGTTTTAGACTTTGTCCTATTTTTATATATGCTTGTTCGAGAGATTTTATGCAAAATTTCGAAATGGGGACGGTTCCTTTTTAAAAAAGGAACCGTCCCCATTTCGAAATTTATTCAATTAACTTTTTAACCTCTTCATCATTTTTCATTCTCTCACTCAAATAATGAAAAGCAACCTTATTTTGCGAAACTGCAATCTTAGCAATTTCCTCATTATCACGAAGTCTTAAACTTGCATACTTCACAATAATTCCTTTGTTACTAACAGCAGCCTTAACAACATCATAATCATCTCTTAACTCTGTACTTGCAAAATACAAAGTTTGCCCATAGGATTCTACACTAGATAGTACTACATCTTTGTCTGCTCTTAAAGTTTCAGATGCATAACAAGCTGTCCAAGGAGCACCTTTGATTGCAAGTAACATTAATTCTTTATTATCTTTTAACCTATCACTTGCAAATTCCATTGCTTCGCCATCATTTTCCAAAGCTGTTTTTACTATTTCTTCGTCATCTCTTAAGCTATCTGATGCCCATTCTAGCAGTTTTCCTTGTTCAGATACTGCTTTTAATACATATTCTTTATTATCGCAATTTGCTCTAATTGCCGTTACCTCTGGTGCTTCCATTTATATCACTTCCTATTAATTGCTTTCTTCGTATATATTTTTATATATTTCATAATCTCTTAAAATTTTTCTTACATAGTTGTTCGTTTCCGTAAAAGGAACATTTTCAATGTCTGATCCATCTGATTTTAAAGTTCCTTTTTCTATCCAACCATCAACATTTCCGCTTCCTGCATTATATGCCGCTAATGCAAGATTTATATTATTGTATTTTTGAATTAACATAGATATATATTTCGTACCTAAATTTATATTTATATCTGGTTCTAAAATATTATCTTCATTTAATTCTATACCTATTCTTTTAGATATATCTTCTGCTGTTGAATACATAAGCTGCATAAGGCCTTTAGCTCCTCTATGTGATTCAGCATTTGGCTCAAAATTACTTTCTGCTTTTATTATTGCATAAATTAAGTATTCGTCTACATTGTATTCATTTGCATATTTTTTTACATATTCGGTATATTCTAGTTTGTATACTTTTGTGAGCATTTGATTTCTTATTGCTTTGAAATCTATTTTTCCTAAAATTGATAAGACTATTCCGCACTAATATTATTAGTATAATTATTTTCTTTATTAGTTTAATCAATTTTTTCTCCTTTCTTGCTAGCAAGTAATTGTTGGCAAGGGGACCATAGGGGTCGGTTCTTTTTGGTCCCATTTTATTGTTTTAATTTTAATAATATTATTTAGACAAAATGGGACCAAAAAGAACCGACCCCTATGGTCCCCTCGCCACTTGTTATTTTTCGCTACCTACTTACAATCATACCAACTCTCAGCCCTAGAAACCTCGGCAACTAAAGGTACCTCAAGCTTAGCTGCTGACTCCATATTGCTTTTCAAAATCTCTTCGACTTTATCTGCTTCCGAAATAGGAGCTTCTATCATCATTTCATCATGAACCTGTAAAACAATTTTAGCCTCTAAGTCTTGTTTTTGTAGTTCCTTATAAACCTTAATCATTGCAATTTTCATAATATCTGCAGCAGTACCCTGAATAGGAGTATTCATCGCAGCACGTTTTCCAAATTCTCTAACCATATAATTATTAGATGATAATTCTTTTATATATCTTCTTCTTCCAAACATTGTTGCAGAATATCCTTTTTCTTTTGCTTCTTCCACTATGTCTTGCATATATTGGTTTACCCCTGAATATTCTTCTAAGTATTGTTCAATATATGCTTTTGCCTCTTTTCTACTAATTCCGAAGCTGACCTGCTAATCCAAAATCACTTATTCCATAAACTATTCCAAAATTTACTGCTTTTGCACTGCTTCTTTCTTCTTTTGTTACTTCTTCAATTGGCTTGTGAAGCACTTTTGAGGCAGCTTGTTTATGAATATCTTCTCCATTTACAAATGCTTCTATCATGTGTTTATCTTTTGACATGTGAGCTAGCACTCTAAGTTCTATTTGCGAGTAATCTGCATCTATATACACCTTTCCCTCATCTGGAACAAATACTTTTCTTAACCTCTTTCCAAGTTCCATTCTTGTAGGTATGTTTTGAAGATTTGGCTCTGTTGAACTTATTCTTCCTGTTGCTGTTATTGTTTGATGGAAAAATGAGTGTATTCTGTTGGTTTTTGGATTTATATATGGTCTCATTCCCTCAACATAAGTTGAATTTAGTTTACAAAGTTTTCTGTATTCTAGTATTTTTTCTATTATTGGATGTTCATTTATTAATTTTTCTAGTACATCTTCTGATGTTGAATACCCATTTTTTGTTTTCTTTTTTGATGGTAAATTTAATTTTTCAAATAAAATTACTCCTAGTTGTTTTGGCGAATTTATGTTAAATTCTTCACCTGCTAAACTGTATATTTCTGATGTTAGCAAATCTATTCCATCTTTTAAGTTTTTTCCAAATTCTACAAGTTTGTTTTCTTCTATATGCATTCCGTTCCACTGCATATTTGCTAAGACCTCAACTGTTGGCATATCTATATTTTGGAATAATTCTATTCCATCTATTTCTTTTAATTTTGAGGTTAAAGTTTCAGATAATTCATATATTCCAAATGCATAAAATGCTGTTTTGTATTTTAATAAATCAACGCTATTTTCTTGGGTTTC
>USOM01000065.1 GCA_900556345.1 uncultured Clostridium sp.
ATATATACTTTATCATAAATTTTGATAAATTGCAATAAGTTGATTGGTAAATTTTGTAATTAATTTTAACAACAAAATCCCATCAAGACAATATATGCCTTGATGGGATTTTGATTTTAGACTTATCCAGCAAGATATCCCTCAAAATTGTAAAGGGTTTTTTTGCCGTTTGAGTCTGTTTTCTGGAGGCAAGCACCACATGCTGAGAAAACCACGTCAATGATTGTAGGCTCTTCCTCTTTTGCCAGTAATGTTCCTGTCTGGTCATAGATTGAAGCAAAACGTTCATCTTCATCAATGACTTTGAAATAGGTATCCCCAGCAACAAATTCGACTCTAACATTTTCTCCTTTTGTCACTTCAAGACATTTGCAACAAAGGAGAAGATTGTACCAGTCAACTCTGTTACCATCTGTACACTGTGCAAATCGTCCACCGCCAAGTTTTAGTATTGCTACTGACTGATACTTCTTTTTAGTTTCAGTCTGCAGTGTGTCTCTCTCACAATCAATATTGCTTGAAAACTCACTAATAATAACTTCATTGTCATCAGTTATTGTGATGGATCTCTTGTAATGCTTCTCATTTGCTGAAAATTCATTGCTATACATATGTTTTCCTCCATTTTTTCTGAAAAAAATATTTATTAGTAACTATTATCTATTTTACCACATTATGTAACTTTTGGCAACCCATATTTAAAAAAAAAGCCATATATAGGCTAATTTACATCTTCATACCCTATACATAGCTTTTTACATTATAAATTATTGTAATTCAACAGTAGCTCCAACTTCTGTAAATTTAGCTTTTAAATCTTCAGCTTCGTCTTTGCTAACGTTTTCTTTAACTGTTTTAGGAGCTCCATCAACTAATTCTTTAGCTTCTTTTAATCCTAAACCTGTAGCATCTCTAACTACTTTGATAACTTTTATTTTTTGATCTCCTGCTGATGCTAAAACAACATTGAATGATGTTTTTTCTTCAGCTGCTGCAGCTCCTGCTGCTCCTGCTGCTGGTGCAGCTGCTGCTACTGCAGATACTCCAAATTCTTCTTCTATAGCTTTAACTAATTCTGATAGTTCAACAACTGTCATTTTTTTGATTTCTTCAATCATTTCTTCTTTATTCATTATAAAATCCTCCTATTTTTTTATTTTAAATTTAATTTCAATTTTATTTAATTTTTATATAATCAATCTATTGATTATATTTTAACTAATAGCTTTTTTATATTAAAGCATATTAATTTTATTCGAATAACTTAAGTAAAATTAAGCTTCTTCTTTTTGAACTCTAACTTGGTCAAGAGCAATTGCAAGTTTTGAAATATTTGCAAGCAATCCTCCAGCAAGCATAGATAGCAATTCTTCTCTTGATGGTAATTTTGCTAAAGTAATTATTTCTTCAGCTGTCATAACTTTACCTTCAACAACTCCACCTTTTATTTTGTAGAAATCGTTCTTCTTAGAGAAGTTGTATATTGCTTTTGTTGGTTCTAAATAATCACCATTTGTCATTATAACTGCTGTTGGTCCTTCTAAAGCTTCATCTAAACCTTCTAAACCACATTCAGCTAATGCTCTTTTTGTGATGTTATTTTTTATAACTTTATATTCTGCACCAATGTTTCTTATTTCTGTTCTTAAATTTGTAACATCAGCAACGTTAATTCCTCTGTAATCTGCTAAAAGTACTAATTTAGCTTCTTTCATTTGTTCTGCTAATTTTGATACTTCTTCTTTCTTTAGGTTGATATTTTTTTCACTTGCCATTTGTTTTTTTCACCTCCTGAAATTTTTTAGTTTTATATTTAATTATAAAAACTCGTTATCTGCCTACAATTCGAGACATATAACGAGTTTTATTTCTCTATATATGCCTCGGTAGGGCTTATTTTTTGCCTACTGTCTTTGGCTATTTATTATATTTATTATTCTACTGAAATTCCAGGTCCCATTGTTGTTGTAACTGAAATACTCTTTATGTATTGTCCTTTAGCTGCTGCTGGTTTTGCTTTTATTATAGCATCCATAATTGTTTGGTAGTTTTCTTGTAATTTTTGAGCTCCAAATGAAACTTTTCCGAATCCTAAGTGAATAATGTTAGTTTTGTCTAATCTATATTCAACTTTACCAGATTTGATATCTGCTATTGCTTTTGTTACATCCATTGTAACTGTTCCTGATTTTGGATTTGGCATTAATCCTTTTGGTCCTAATACTTTACCAAGTCTACCTACAACACCCATCATATCTGGTGTTGCAACAACTACATCATAATCAAACCAGTTATCATTTTGTATTTTTGGTATTAATTCTTCAGCTCCAACATAGTCTGCTCCTGCTTTTGTAGCTTCGTCAGCTTTTGGTCCTTTAGCAAATACTAATACTTTTTGAGTTTTACCTGTACCATTTGGAAGTACAACTGTTCCTCTAACTTGTTGATCAGCATGTTTAGAATCTACTCCTAATCTTACATGTAATTCAACTGTTTCGTCAAATTTTGCTTTTGGCATTTTTTCGATAATTTCTAGTGCTTCATTAATTGAATATTTTTTGTTAGCTTCAATTAATTTGCTACTTTCTTCATATCTTTTACTCATTTTAAAAATCCTCCTTTGGTTTTATCGAGCTTTTGCTCTCCCAATATATTTATATAAATTTTAAATTTATATCATAATTAATTATATGTATTATATTATTGACTTTTACTTTATAATTTTCATTATAAATATTTTTCCATAATATAATATTAGTCAACTACAACAACACCCATTGAACGTGCTGTTCCAGCAACCATACTCATAGCTGCTTCTATTGTAGAAGCATTTAAGTCAGGCATTTTTTGTTCTGCAATTGCTCTTACTTGTTCTTTAGTAATTTTAGCAACCTTGTCTTTATTTGGTTTTCCAGAACCTTTTTGAATACCTAATGTTTTTTTAATTAATACAGCTACAGGTGGTACCTTTGTTATAAAGTCGAAAGATTTATCTTTGTAAACTGAAATAACAACTGGTATTATTAATCCTGCTTGATTAGCTGTTCTATCATTGAATTCTTTAACGAATTGCATAATATTAACACCACTTGATCCTAATGCTGGTCCTACTGGTGGAGCTGGTGTTGCCTTTCCTGCTTCTATTTGTAATTTAATTTGTTTAACTACTTCCTTTTCTGCCATTATAATGGCACCTCCTTAATTAATCTAGTTTTTGAACTTGTGAAAATTCTAGTTCTACTGGTGTTTCTCTACCAAACATAGATACTAAAACTATTACTTTGTTCTTATCTTTTTTAATTTCTTTTACTATTCCTGTATATCCATCTAATGGACCTCCAAGAATTTTAACATTATCATCTATATTATAGTCTACATTTATTGGAACATTATCAAATCCCATTTTTCTAATTTCTTCATCAGATAATGGTATTGGATCTGTACCTGAACCAACAAATCCTGTAACACCTCTTGTGTTTCTTACTATATACCAAGATTCCTCTGTTACAATCATTTTTATTAAAACATAACCTGGAAATACTTTTTTTAGATTTGTTTTTTTCTGTCCTTCTTTTATTTCTATTTGTTCTTCCATTGGAACTATTATATCAAAAAAGAAGTCCTCTAACTCTCTATTTTTAACAGTTTTTTCTAAGTCTGTTTTTACTTTGTTTTCATAGCCTGAATAAGTATGTACAACATACCATCTTGGAACCATATCATAATCTTTTTGAGACATTTGTCTGGCCTCCCTTATTTTATTCGTTTGATTCAGTATTGTTTTCTTGATTTTCTGTTGATGAATTAACTTCTATATTTTCAAGATTTTCCTCAGAATTGCTTTCTGAATTTTCTTCACTGTTATTTGTATTTTCATCAGTATTTTCTGATGTTTCATTTTGTTCTTCTGAAGTATTGTTTTCTGAATCGTTTGTTGTTTGGAATGATGATTGTACCTTTTCTTGCATTTTTGTTATTCCATATTTGTTTAAGTTATCAAAACAGAAATCACAAATAAATACTATTAACGCAATAATAAAAACAAATGCTATTACTGCTGCTGTATTATTTGCAAGTTCTTTTGGTGTTGGCCAAACAACTTTTTTAAGCTCTGCTTTCATTTCTTTAAAATAGCTACTTTTTTGCTTTGTTTCTTTTTTTTCTTTTTTAGCCATTTTATATCCTCCTTAAAATAGCTTAATTATTTTGTTTCTTTATGTGTTGTACGTTTTTTGCAGAATTTACAGTATTTAACTAATTCTAGTCTGTCTGTATTGTTTCTTTTATTTTTTGAAGTCATGTAATTTCTATTTTTGCATTCTGTGCATTCTAGTATAATATTTTCTCTTGGTCCTTTTGCTGCCATTTTATACACCTCCGAATTAATTTACCTTTTTTTATTTAAACGATGTGAACATACGTGTCTAAGTTACATATGCCTAAATATTTTATCACTTTAGGTACAATATGTCAACCATTTTTAACATTTATCTGTAATTTTTTTAATTTTTTTACTATATAATTTAACTATATAAAATTCTACTTTTATTTCCTTATATAAAGTTATATGTGTTACTTTCTTTTTTTCTTTTGAACCGAATATCCAAATTTTCCAATTTTTTTACCTTGAGTATAATATCCACCATTTGAGTATGATATTAGGTCACATTTACTTATATCAAATGCTCCTTTTTCGTCTATATATTTCTCATCTGCATTTATTGCTAAAACATCTGCTATAAACATATTATGACTTCCAAGTTCTTTTATTTCTTTTACTTTACATTCAATAGAAACAGGACTTTCTTTTATCATTGGACATTTTACAAAATTTGCTTTTTCTTTGTGAAGATTCATTTCTTTAAATTTATCAAATTTTCTTCCTGTTCTACATCCACACCAATCTGTAGCTCTTGCAAGTTCCTTATTTGTAAGATTAATTACAAACTCGCCTTGTTCTTTTATTAAATTATATGAATATCTTTCAGGTCGAACTGATATATATACCATTGCTGGATTTGTATTTAATATTCCTGTCCATGCAACTGTTATTATATTAGATTTTTCCATATCCCCACAAGATACCATAACAGCTGGTATTGGATAAATAAATGTTCCTGGTTTCCACATTGTTTTTGACATATAATTTTACTCCTTAATACAAAAAAAGCACAAATCAAATGAATTAAATTTGCAATTTATGTTCAAAAATTAAATCTGATTTCTACTTTTTTATAAAATAAAAAAAATCTAGCGACAACCTATCTTTCCAACAGGGTAACCCGTAAGTATTTTTGGCACATTTGAGCTTGACTTCTGTGTTCGGGATGGGAACAGGTATTTCCTCAATGTAATCATCACTAGAAAATTATTGTATGCAATTTTTTTAGCACACTCAAAAATACATAGATGAATTTGTTTTAGGCTTTTCCAATCTAGTTAAAGACCTTCGTTATTTTTTTAACCTTGTGGTTAAGCCCTCGATTTATTAGTATTGGTTAGCTTAATGGCTCTCACCACTTACACTTCCAACCTATCTACCAGTTAGTCTTTCTGGAATCTTACTACCTTACGGTATGGCATATCTTATCTTAGGGTGGGCTTCACACTTAGATGCTTTCAGCGTTTATCCCTTCCGAACTTAGCTTCCCAGCTGTGCCTCTGGTGAGACAACTGGTGTACCATCGGTTCGTTCAGCCTGGTCCTCTCGTACTAGGGCCAACTCCCTTCAAATATCCTCCGCCTGCGACAGATAAGGACCGAACTGTCTCACGACGTTCTGAACCCAGCTCGCGTACCACTTTAATGGGCGAACAGCCCAACCCTTGGAACGTACTTCCGCTCCAGGATGTGATGAGCCGACATCGAGGTGCCAAACCTCCCCGTCGATGTGAACTCTTGGGGGAG
>USOM01000066.1 GCA_900556345.1 uncultured Clostridium sp.
TAGATAAAGCAATTAAAAGCGAAAAACCTAATAATTGTAACTGTATCTGAACCTTATCACTTACAGGTTTTCTCCTTATAGCTTCTATCAAAAGTAACAATATTTTTCCTCCATCTAGAGCTGGAATTGGAAGTAAATTAGTTATTCCAAGTGATACTGATACTACTGCCATTATATATAAATATTCTTTAATTCCTGTTGTTTTTGAAACTAACTCTGATATTCCAACAGGACCTGTTAAGTCATCTGCTCCAACTTGACCTGTAAATATCATTTTTACACTGTTTAACAATGCTCCTGAAAATCCAAGTGTTGCTTCACAAGCTGTTTGCAAACTTCCATATATTATTGCTATTAATATAAAATACACTACTAATCCAAAAACTATATTTACTATAGCCCCTGCCGCAACTATTGCTATTCTTTTGGGTATGCTTGCTTTGTTAAAAGCCCCTGTTTCTTCTGAAGCTTCTTCCTCTCCCTCCATGCTAACAAATCCACCTAGAGGAATTGCACGCAAAGCATATTTAGTTTCACCTTTTTGTTTAGATATTAATTCTGGTCCAAATCCTATTGCAAATTGGTTTACTTTTACCTTGCAAAGTTTTGCAACTAGGAAATGTCCTCCTTCGTGTATAAATATTAAAAATCCAAGTAAGAATATTATTTTTATCGCTGATAAAATAAATCCAAGCATTCTTTCCTCCAACTTTTTGTATTAAAATCGTTTCTTTTTGTGAAAGGACCGTTTCTTTTTGCAAAATGAAACGGTCCTTTTGCAAAAAGAAACGGTCCCAATACGAAATCACATAAATATCATATATAAAAATGGTGCAATAAAAACTAAGCTGTCTAATCTATCTAGCATTCCACCGTGACCAGGTAATAAATTTCCATAGTCTTTTACATCTACAAATCTTTTTACAGATGATGCAACAAAGTCTCCTATTTGGCTAAGTATGCTTAATCCTAAACTTACTATTGCTATCATACTATAAGAAAATTCTGTTCCCCAGTAATTATTTGATATTGCCATATAAATTACTGAAACAATCACTGCTCCTATAGCTCCTGCTACACATCCTTCTATTGATTTTTTAGGACTTATTTTACTAAATTTGTGTTTTCCAAAATGTTTTCCAATTAAGTATGCAAATATGTCTGTTGACCATGATACAACAAATGTATATGCAAATAAAATTTTTCCAAATTCTAGTTTTCTTACTAATTCTAAAAACATAAAGAAAAATGGTACATACATTATTCCCACCAATGTATATGCTACATCTTTAAAGGTTATTTTCATATCTGTAAGTATTACATTTAAAAATAATAATAACATTACAACTGGTATTGAAAGTGCTACAAAATGTAATATTTTTTCTGTTTCTAAGAACATTGCTCCAACAATATAAAGGTTTGATAAATAACCTACCCATTGTATTGGTTTTGCAACCTTTTTTACTGCTCCAAAATATTCGTACATACTAATTATACTTACAATTAATACTGCTACTCCTATTACATATTCGTTTCCTAATACAAATAATAGTGCCACAATTGGAAGTCCTAATACTGTTGTTAAAACTCTTTTTAAATCCATATTTTTCACCTTTTTTATTTTCCTAATCTTCTAGTTCTTTTTTGATATTCAATTATTGCATTATCTAAATCTTCTTCATTAAAATCTGGCCAGTTTTTGCTTACAAATAAAAATTCTGAATATGCAATTTGCCAAGGCAAGAAATTGCTGGTTCTCATTTCTCCACTTGTTCTTATTACTAAGTCTGGGTCTGGCTGACCTGCAGTATATAATTTGCTTTCTAATAAATCTTCATTTATATCTTCTAAAGAAATTGTTTTATTTTCAACTTCTTTTGCAATTTCTTTTGCTGCTCTTACAATTTCTGCCCTTCCTCCATAATTTAATGCAATATTAAAATGAACACCGGTATTATCTTTTGTTCTTTCTATACATTCTTTTATTCTTTCCTGCATTTTCTCATTTAATGCGGTTGTATCTCCTAAAAATTGAATTTTTATATTTTCAGAATCTGCAACTTTGGCATAATGTTCTAAATAGTTTTGAAGTATTAACATTAGGCTCTTTACTTCTTCTTCTGCCCTTTTCCAATTTTCTGTTGAAAATGCATATACTGTAATATATTCAAGTCCTATTTCGTTTGCATGTCTTACAATTTTTTCTAGAACTTTTGCTCCTTCTTTATGACCAAAAGCTACTGGCATTCCCTTAGCTCTTGCCCAACGTCTGTTTCCATCCATTATAATTGCTATATGCTTTGGTAGTTCTTCTTTTTTAAATTCCATTTATATAAACCCCTTATTTATTTCTTGTTTCAATATATCTTGCTAAATTAGTTAAAAATTCGGCCTTTTCCCCAAATTCATCTAATTCCAAGATTGCTTCATTTGTAATTTGATGTAATATTTCTTTAGATTTTTCTAATCCATATTCAGATACATAAGTGCATTTTCCTTTTTCTTTATCATTTCCAACAGGTTTTCCAGTTATTTTTTCGTCTCCAATTTCAGATAAAATATCATCTTTTATTTGAAACGCTAAACCTATTTTTTCTGCATAGTTTGTTATTTTTTCAAGCTGACTTTCTGTTGCTCCACCTAAAATTGCTCCCATTCTTGCACATAGTCTTAAATATGCTCCAGTTTTGTTTTTATGAATATATTTAAGTTCCTCGTTCGAAATGTTTTTTCCTTCACATTCTGTATCTAAATATTCTCCCGCAAGCATTCTGTCTGTTGCTATTGAAAACTCTTTAAATATCTTAATTTTATTTTTTAATTCGTTTTCATTTTCTGTATTTAATAAATCACTACTTATTACAATATAAGCATAATTAAAAAGTCCATCTCCTGCTAGAATTGCAGTTGCTTCATTAAACTGTTTATGATTTGTTGGTTTTCCGTGTCTTAAATTGTCATTATCAATACCTGGTAAATCGTCGTGTATTAATGAAGCATTATGCACCATTTCTATGCTAATTGCATAAGGCATAGCTACTTCTAGATTTTCCTTAAATAATTTATATGTACTTAAAACTAAAGTTGGTCTTAGCCTTTTTCCTCCTGCCATTAAACTATATTCCATAGCATTATTTAAAATTCGTTCTGGACAATCTTGTTTTCTTAAATACTTTTCTAATTCGTTATTTACTTGTTCTTGGTATTTTTTTAATTCGGTTTTAAAATCCATATATTACATCCCTTTTACTTTTAACTATATTGAAAGTATTTCATTTTCCTTATTTGCTAATACTTTGTCTACTTCTTCTATTGCTTTATCTGTTAATTCTTGAATTTTATTTTCAGCTTGTTTTAGTTCGTCTTCTGTCAATTCTCCATCTTTTTGTTCTTTTTTAGCTTGATCAATTCCATCTCTTCTAGCATTTCTAACTGCAACTTTACAATCTTCTGCCATTTTTTTGATGTCTTTTACTAATTCTTTTCTTCTTTCTTCAGTTAATTCTGGAAAAGCAAGTCTTATTACTTTACCATCATTATTTGGATTGATTCCAATATCTGATGCCAAAATTGCTTTTTCTATTTCTTTTAAAACTGATATATCCCATGGTTGAATTACTATCATTCTAGCTTCTGGAACTGATACTCCTGCTACTTGATTTATTGGTGTTGGTGTTCCATAGTAGTCTATTTTTACTTTATTTAATATTGCAGGATTTGCTCTTCCCGCTCTTACTTCTGCAAATTTTTCTCTTAAGTTATCAATTGATTTGTTCATTTTTTCTTTTATAATGTTATAGTCCATAATAATATCTTTCCTTTCTCCCCGCTTGGGACCATTGGGGTCGGTTCTTTTTGGTCCCTTTTAGAACATTATTTTACAGTTGTTCCTATTTTCTCACCTTTAACAGCTCTTACTATATTTTCTGGGTCTGCTATTCCAAATACTACAAGTGGAATATTGTTGTCTTTGCATAATGCTGTTGCTGTTGAGTCCATAACTTTTAAATCTTTATTTAATACTTCTTGATATGTTATTTCATCATATCTTTCAGCTGTTGGATCTAATTTTGGATCTGCTGAATATACTGCATCTATTGCTTTTCCAAGTAATATTGCATCTGCTTCTATTTCTGCAGCTCTTAATGCTGCTCCTGTATCTGTTGAAAAGAATGGATGTCCTGTACCACATGCAAATATAACTACTCTTCCCT
Source organism: uncultured Clostridium sp. (assembly GCA_900556345.1). Taxonomy (GTDB): domain Bacteria; phylum Bacillota; class Clostridia; order TANB77; family CAG-508; genus CAG-269. Next base: position 4,215 of record USOM01000066.1, read on the forward strand.
TTCCTAAGTGTTTTGTTGCTTTTCTTTTTATAAATGGTTCTGCAATTTCTCTCATTTCTATTGCTGTTTGTACTCTTGTATGTATTCCTCTTGCTTCAATTGCATCTTGTAGAGCTAATGCATTCATTGCTGTTGCTAGCATTCCCATGTAGTCTGCTGTTGTTTTTTCCATTTGCTCTCCGTTTCTTCTTCCTCTCCAGAAGTTTCCTCCGCCTACTACTATTGCTACTTCTACTCCCATTTCTACTACTTCTTTTATTTTGTCACATATTTCTCCTACTACTTTTGTGTTTATTCCTGTTTTGTCTTCTCCTGCTAATGCTTCTCCACTTAGTTTTAATAGAACTCTTTTATATTTTGCTTCTGACATTTTTGGTTCTTCCTTTCTTTTTTTATTTCTTTGGGTATTTTATCATATTTGTTTGGAAACTACAATAGTTTTTTTGTTTTGATTGGGATATTGTGTAAAAAATAAGAAAACAGCTGTGTTTTTTGCTGTTTTCCTATCTTGTTAAAAAATCACTATTCTAAAACCAATTGAATCATTTTGTCCTTCTGAATTAAAACCTCCTCTATAACTTGCCCAACATTCATTTCCACTATTATAACAATTTCCTCCTCTTGCTGCACAATATGCATTAACATTAGATGTTTTTTCTAATGTAAAATCCCATACGTTTCCTGCAACATCAAAAATATTCATTTGAGAAAAATGCATATCAGCTCCTGTTGTTGTCAATACCGAACTTTCAGACTTTTTTTCATACGGAAAAGAATTAAAATCTTTTCCTGAATTGACAGAATATTTTCCATTAGTATTATCTATCTTCCATTTGTTATTATTATAATTTCCTATTGATGTACTATCTTCAATTAACACCTTGTTTTCTATGCATCCTTTATTACGCATAAATGCTAACATTAAATCCCATTGCACCCCAAACATTAAACTACTTGTTGACCTTCCTGATTCTACTTTCTCAGCTAATACCTTTGCTTGTGTTCTTGTCACCCAATTGTATGGATACAAATTAGCTTTTGTTAATGGAATTGCTATAACATCTCCCGAAGCTGTTCTATTTTCTTTAATTCCAGCTTCATACCTTCCTACCCAAAATCCACCATTTTCATATATGCTTTTTAGCATCTTATTCTTCAATTCATTATATTGCTCTTCATCATCAAACCATCCTGTTGTTTCATCTTTTGCATAAGTGTCACTATAATCTGTCCCATTTCTATAATCACTTGTATATGTGTGTAAATCATTTTCTATCTTTGTATATTCCTCATCAGTAAAATTTGTTATATTTATTCCAGCTGTTGGATAAACTGTTGCTGTTTTAGGAACTTCTACCCAAACATACTCACTTCCTGTTGCTTTTTCTCTTATTACCAATCCTGAAGTTAAATCTGTACCTGATACTTTTTCAAATTTTGTAGCATCTGGTAAGTATGGCATCGTTTCTTTTGTTGATGGTAAATTTGATGTATATTTATCCATTATTTTTTCATAATCATTTAATGTTTCATTTTCCTCTTTTTGTGCTGCTGCCGTTTTTTCCTTTGCTTCACTTGCTCTATTCAAAATTCCATTTTGACCTGTAAGCATACTTACACTAATTCCTGCCAAAATCAAAAGTACTATAATAGTCACAACTAAAGCTATTAAAGT
>USOM01000067.1 GCA_900556345.1 uncultured Clostridium sp.
GTATTTTCGTTTTTAGTTATCAATGATGCATATGTTTGCTTAGAATTAGTAATAATTTTTGTTAATTCATCATTCTTGCAAATATCGCAAATTTCAAGAAAGAAAAAAGATGGTGCTAGCTTAATTATTTTTGTTAATAACTTTGTAGAAACATCACCATCTATAAATGCTTGTTTCACTTTTTTCTTTTGATCATTCTTTCTGCGTAACACCTATTACTCCTCCTAATATTGAAGTCAATCTAACATGTACATCACGTTTATCGGAATCAAATATTCATTTCATGGATTTTATGAAATTAGGCATACTATAGTATAAATTATATGTAATATGCGTATGAAAAAGTTGTTTTCCAGCCTCAAAATCCAATCTGAAAGTTTTTCCAATTTTAAATAATGTTCCACCAGAATTAGGGTTATTAAGTCCGTTTGGAGACCATATTTTTATTTTACCCAAAGTTTTACCTGAGAAATTATTTGGTTTGAATAATTGCAGTTGTTCACCGTCAAATATCAATGTACCGCTTCTAGAAAATTTTAATATTGCAGATATTGTCTGCGCACCACCAGCAAAAATTCCACCCCACATAAATCAACTAGCGAAACAATCTACAAATGATCTTAACCCTTTTTCCAAAATCGTTTTAAAACTATCTCCACTGAAAATCGAAACTATCAGTGAACTCATCACACTAATCCCACCAGATATAAACCCTGCCATTGCAGCTGCCTTAAATCCTATACCAAGTGCTGCTAAAAATGAGCCACCTGTCAATACGGTTAAAACAGCACCAATAACAATACATATAGCGCCTATAACCAACTTTTCCCAATATTCCTTGCACCATTCGCCGACTTTTTTTGCAACCGTCTTTGAATTTTTCCCAACGGCTTTTTTCACATTCGGGCTTCATGTAGTAGTACTCGTCGTAAAAATCGTCTTTGCTCTCAATAATAGTCAGAGTTTATACAGTTGTATTTTACTACAACTCCTAATAGTATCTAAAAGCTGTGAAACTTTTTCTTGGTGGCTTGGCAATTTTACACCTCCGTAAGTATATTGGTTAAAGATTCATTAATGGCATCATTATTTCCCAATATACTTCCATATCGGATACTTCAAGATTTTCTATGTCATCTTCCCCATTGAGGAATAGTGGTACTTTGTAGCCTACGCACTTATTAATTGGTAAAACAAAATTATTATTTGCCTCAAACCATTCATCAAAGTATTCAGATAAAAGACTATCTTCATGAAATTCAACAATTTCCACATTATGAAAATCTACAATATTAGCAGGTATATCAAAAACATCTCCTGTTCCCGGTTCAAATAAAAGAACAGTATTGCTCACCTTATTAAGAGCAAAAATTCTTCCCAACCAGTCATACCCAAAGACACTTATTTGATTTTTGTATTTTGGAAATGATTTTTCAACTATATCATTCCATTTCGGTATACTTTTTTCATCAAAAATTCGATACATACCATTTAGGAAAGATTTTCCCCCCATCGTTTTTAAAAATTGTTCACTACTCTCAAAATCATATTGTTTTTCCTCTTTTACAAAATCCAAAAATTTTCTAAACATATTTTTCTCCTTATTTCATATAGAAATTCCTTAATATTGTGTTTTCTGGCAAGTTGCTAATTAAGTAGTTTATCTGACTTCCTAAACTCCTGTTAACACTTTTGTCTAGTCCATTCATATTAGTTGCATCGTCAATGCCGCCTAATTGCAAATCTATTGTGTGATCTACATCTTGTGAAGACGGTATAGAGTTAGCCTTTCTATACTTTGCTGTTTTGGACTTTTTACGTTTGCCATCAACGTTTGTCTTTTTAGTATCTGCTTTTGTCAAACTTCTACATTTTGCATCAGCTTCTGCTCGTTGCCCTGGTGTCCAATCCTCTTTATATGATAGCTCTGCATCATATGTGCCATCATCATTTTTTATCAGCTTACAATTCGAATTATGAACCCAAACTCCATTTTCGCCAACATGATAAGTATGGAAATCCTCTACCTGAAAATTATACACTGTAGTGGGTTCTTCTGTCAACTCAACATCAAAATTTTCAACTAAAAGAACATTTCCATTTACATCAAGGAGTTCATCACCAACTATTAGTTCTCCTGTTTTGATAAAGCCTTGATTTTTTACATAAAACGGGTGGTCAACAGTTGTAACGATTTCTTCACCGTTCACAGTGAGATGAACAAGCGTTGTTACCTCTCTTATGTAGGTTTCAAGAACAGTTTTCGGAGAAGTTTCCATTGTTTCAGGGTCTGTTGAAATGACTTTAGCCTTATACTACACTGTCACGAAATGGATCAATATAGTTAAATTCAGTTTCTTCAAATATATTTTCTAATGCTTCTAAGCCATTTTCTTTTTTATATCGTAATTCTTCCTCAGTTATTGGTATAAGCCATAAAAACCTAATGTTCATAGATTTAGTTTCTAACCACTCAAGTTCTGGTCCGTCTAAGTAAGGCAATGAAATTAAACCATGGTCACATCTAGATTTTTCGTACCAAGCACAGCCAAAATTAACCGTGTGTCCTAAACCAAGCATATTTCCGCTAGCATAATAATGTGCTATAGCTACAAGCAAATTAATTAAAAAGTTATTCTCGGTTGGAGCTAGTATAAATAATTCTAATCCTTGCTCTTTGTCTTCCCCTGACATCCCGCAAGTTGCATATATCCATGAATTTCTTTTTTCATTGGGTTTAAATTTCAGCACTTTAAAAAATGGCAACAAATTATGAATAGGTTCTTTATCATTAAAAATATACTCTGTGCACTCACCCCAATTTATTAGATAATGTTCTTCAATCTTTTTTATCAAGTCCATACTTTTTCTTCATCTCCTTTGAATAATGTGACATTCGTCCACCTTGCGAATTCTGTTCTAACCTAGTTGCTGGCTTCATCCGACTACGATCTTGTGCACTTGCCCTTCGTTCACTGGCGGTCATTTGATAACCTGGCTTTTCACCTGTACTAGGGTCTCCTTCATAATATCGTTTAACCAATGGGGGATCATGATCTGGAGAACCACCCACAACCTGCCGGTCTTTCTTCGTTGGAGTATTGCCATAATGTTTTCTTCTATTATATGGTTCAGTAGGCTTAGCATAATCATCGCCAGCATTATGCACCAACACACCAAAACCACTAACGTGATATGTATGTAAATCTTCTACCTGAAAATTATACACTGTAGTTGGTTCGTCTGTCAACTCAACATCAAAATTTTCAACCAAAAGAATGTTTTTGTTTGAGTCAAGCAATTCATCACCGACTGCAAGTTCTCCTGCGTTGACAAAGCCACGATCATTCACATAAAACGGGTGGTCAACTGTAGTGATTATTTCTTCGCCGTTGATCACCAAATAAATAAGCTTAAAATCTTCTCATATATAGGTTCAAAACGTAAGTTAGAAAATAGATAATAGTATGGTTTCAGAATCTTCTAATTCAACTCGAATATGTTTACTATCAATTTGATCTATTTCACTCACCCACATTGTTTCTTCATTGGTGCCTCTTCCCCAAATTTTCCATTGATTTGATGATTTGTGATTGGTAGAAAATTCTTCAAATGGATCTCTTAAATAATAAATAATCACACCTTCTCCACCAACAGCACAGTATGTCTCATCGTCTGAAATCAAAGCAACATCTGGATCGCCATAGAATTCACCAATTAAAATTAATTGAGATGTTGCTTTTAATTTGAGAAATACTTTTTCATATTCATTTAGTATAAGATAATTATTACTTTCTGCCATTTGTTTCATTTCAACAATCACCTTAATCAATATTATTAAAATGTGTCAACTGATTATATTCAGATTTCGAAATACCTATCTGTTTTCCATTAACAAATTTATTATTTGGAATTTGATTTCCATTATTATCAGTGTATACTCTTTTTCCTGTTAAAGTTGTGTCTTCAATCCTAAAGTAATTACCATCTGTATCATATACTACTTGTTTTCCCGTTTTAGGATTATTATATATCTCCTTGCCGCTAGAAGTCTTTACTGGTTTTGACTCAGGTGCAATTTTATCAACAGTTTTAGATAAACTTTCATCCGACCAATTATTTGAATATTTTTGAGATCTTTCATACCCACCAGCATTATGTACCAACACACCAAAACCACTAACGTGATATGTATGGTAATCCTCTACTTGAAAATTATACACCTTAACAGAATCATCTGTCAACTCAACATCTAAATTTTCAACTAAAAGAACATTTCCGTTTACATCAAGAAGTTTATCGCCAACAAGCAACTTACCAGCCTCAACAAACCCTCTACCTTGTACATAAAACGGGTGGTCAACAGTTGTAACGATTTCTTCACCGTTCACGGTGAGATGAACAAGCGTTGTTACCTCTCTTATGTAGGTTTCAAGAACAGAAGTTCGCTATAAGTTCAGATAAGCGACCATCTATCGAAAGTGTCATTTTATCACCTCGTCATTACTCAATTGAAATGAACCATATCATAAGGATAATACTGCTCATTTTTCAAATCGTCATCTATAAAACCAAGTCTTTTTGCAATAGCACCAGCTTCAAAACACCAATATCCATAATACTGATATTTATTCACCAGTTCATGTGTACCATACCAAGCACTATCTACAGAGCCTTTATACCATCCTCTCAAATATTTTAGAAAAGCATCTCTATCTTCATCGTTAATGCTTTTTACTAACTTTTTGTATGGACGAGGGAAGGATATTTTCGATGTATCAAACTCACTTTTATTTCCAATGAGGATAAAATCTAATAATGAATCATATGTTTCAGATTTCCTCAATTTATTTTTTATTATATTCAACTTACCATCGTCCAAATTCAGAAGATATGCTAAAGAAGCAAAAATAATATTGCTCTCGTATACTGAATCATCCCAAGCTTCACCAAACAAATCTAAAGAAGATTCAAATTCTTTTTTTATTTCTTCAATTGAATCACCTTTTGAATACTTAGCGATTATTATCCCGATTTTTTTTTGTAAAATGTAATCTTTTACAAAAAGTATCTTGTCATTTAAGTATTTTCCAGCAGCAATACCCTCTTCAAATCTTTTGATTCCTTCTGACATTTTCAAAATATACTCATCAAAATACTCTTTTGATTTAATTGTATCTCGCATAATATTCTCCTTAATATCAAAAATTCTTGATGTAAATAATTGTCTACTTTAATGACTTAACACTAGTTGTAACATTTACTAAACCGTTATCGTTACTTACATTTACTCTGAACAATTCCTTAACAGTATCACCAGTTGCAAGTCCTTCGATTATGTCATCTGGGTCATCGACTATTTTTCCTATATTATTTTTTATCCATTTATCACCCATTTGCGGACCGCTCTTTTTGGTGTTACCCAATTGCGAAGAACCATACTTTGCCTCTGCTATGATAAATTTAGGATCTCCATTTGGATCCTTATTCTTATATACACCATCTATACCATGATGAATTTTATCGTCCAGTGATTCAACACCATTATGCATTTTCTCAAACCCCTTGCTGTCATAGTGTTCATCCATCTTCATTTCACCGTAGTTGCCTTTTTGTTTTTTTGTTTCCAGTTCTATCTCACCAGATTCGACTTTCTTTGCACAGTCATTGTTATGAACCCAAATCTTGCAATTGCCAACAAAGTAAGTATGGAAATCTTCTACCTTAAAATTATAAACCTTAACAGGTTCATCTGTCAACTCAACATCAAAATTTTCAACTAAAAGAACATTTCCGTTTACATCAAGAAGTTCATCACCAACTATTA
>USOM01000068.1 GCA_900556345.1 uncultured Clostridium sp.
ATTTTATATCATCCATATTATTTTCTACATCATCATTTGTAGCTCCAAAATCAAACATCGAAAATTGACCTTCTAAACCTTTTTTCTTTGTGCTTTGTATTGTATCTACTATTCCCTCAAATGATGCAAGCAAGGTGCTTCTATTTTGCTCAAATTCATCAAATGCTCCTGATTTTATTAAACTTTCTATACATTTTTTATTAACACTCGCATCGGCAATTCTCTCGCAAAAATCTGTAAATGATTGAAATTTTCCATTTTCGTTTCTTTCTTTTATTATGTTTTCTACAGGCTGAATTCCAACATTTTTTATGCTTCCCAAACCAAATCTAATATTTCCATTTATTGCAGTAAATTTAAGTTCACTTTCATTTATACTTGGCTTTAAAATTTCTATGTTTAAGCTCTTACATTCTTCTATGTAAACTGGGACTTTGTCTAAATTTCCTAAGTAACTATTAAGCATTGCGGCCATAAATTCTGGCGGATAATATGCTTTTAAAAATGCTGTTTGGTATGATACAACCGCATAACACGCAGCATGTGATTTGTTAAATGCATATTTTGCAAATTCTGCCATTTCGTCAAATATTTTGTTTGCAGATACTTCGTCGATTCCGTTTCTTACACAACCTGGTACAATGACATTTCCTTCTTCATCTACTTGTCCATGAATAAATACTTCTCTTTCTTTTGCCATTACATCTAGTTTTTTCTTTCCCATCGCTCTACGCACTAAATCTGCTCTTCCTAGAGAGTAACCTGCTAGATCACGAACGATTTGCATAACTTGTTCTTGGTATACCATACATCCATAAGTTACATTTAATATTGGCTCTAGACTAGGATGTGTATATTCATTTTGTCCTGTTTGTTTTCCTCTAACATAACGTGGAATTTGATCCATTGGCCCAGGTCTGTAAAGTGAAACTCCTGCTATTAAGTCCTCTAGGCAATCTGGCTTTAAATCCTGCATAAAGTTTTTCATACCTTGGCTTTCAAACTGGAATACCCCACATGTTTTTCCATCTTGCCATAATTTATACACCTTTGGGTCATTCATATCTTTGTCAAATTCTACATCTATTCCATGATCTTTTTTTACCATTTCTTTTGTATCTTTTATAACTGTAAGAGTTCTTAATCCTAAAAAGTCCATCTTTAAAAGTCCAAGTTCTTCTAGTGTTGTCATTATGTATTGTGTTGCATTTTGTCCATCTCTTACATATAAAGGAACATAACTATCTACAGGGTCTTTTGTTATAACTACACCACAAGCATGTGTTGATGTATTTTTAGGCATTCCTTCTAAGGCCATCGATACATCTAGAAATTTGTGTATTCTCTCGTCATTTTCGTATAGATTTTTTAATTCTATATTTTGTTCTAATGCTTTTTTTATTGTTATATGAAGTTCGTTTGGTATCATTTTTGCAATTTTATCTGTTTCTGCAAGTGAAATGTCTAATGCTCTTCCAACATTTCTTATTGCATTTTTAGCAGCTAATGTTCCAAATGTTATAATTTGTGATACATGGTCATGTCCGTATTTACGGCAAACATAATCTATTACTTCTTGTCTTTGTTCATCACTAAAATCCACGTCGAAATCGGGCATACTTACTCTTTCTGGATTTAAAAACCTCTCGAAAAGTAAGTTATATTTCATTGGGTCAATATCTGTTATTTCTATTGCATAAGCTAGAATTGAACCTGCACCAGAACCTCTACCAGGTCCTACTGGAATATTGTGTGTTTTTGCATAATGGATATAGTCCCATACTATTAAGTAGTAGTCTACATATCCCATCTTTTTTATAACACCAAGCTCATATTCTGCTCTTTTTTGATATTCTTCCGGAATGCTACTTCCATATCTTTTTACCATACCTTTTTTACACAAGTCTTCTAGAAAATCATAGTGTGTTTCATAGCCTTCTGGTACTTCGTAATTTGGCAAAATTGTGTGCCCAAATTCAAATTCTACATTACATTTTTCGGCTATTTTTACAGTATTTTCTATTGCATCTGGAAAAGCTTTAAAATAGTCTATCATTTCTTCTGGTGATTTTACATATAGTTCTTCTGTATCGAATTTCATTCTGTCTTCGTCACTCATTCTTTTTCCTGTTTGAATACATAACAGTACCTCGTGGTTATATGCATCTTCCTTTTTTAAGTAATGTGCATCATTTGTTGCAACAAGTGGAATATCTAATTTTCTAGCTAACTGTACTAGTTTTTGGTTAGCTAATACTTGCTCTTTTATCCCATTATTTTGAAGTTCTATATAATAATCTTCTCCAAATACTCTTTTATGCCATAATGCTATTTCTTCTGCTTTTTCATTTTGACCATTTAATAATGCCTGATTTACACTTCCCGCTAAACATGCACTTAAACACACTAAACCCTCACTATATTTTTCTAGTATTTCTAGGTCTATTCTTGGTTTGTAGTAATATCCATCAATAAAACCTAAAGATACTAATTTACTTAGGTTTTTATATCCTTGATTATTTTTTGCAAGTAGTATTAAGTGATTATATTTATTATCTACACCTGGCTCTTTATCAAATCTTGAACGTGGTGCAACATAAACTTCGCACCCTATTATTGGTTTTACGCCTTCTTTTTTACAAGCTTTATAAAAGTCTATTGCTCCATACATTACCCCATGGTCTGTTATTGCCATTGCATCCATTCCTAGTTCTTTTGCTCTTACAGGCAGATCTTTTATTCTGTTGGCTCCGTCTAAAAGACTAAATTCGCTATGTATGTGTAAGTGTACAAATTGTCCCATTTTTTCTCCTTCTTTCCTCGGATACATTGTACTAAAAAAAGAAAAAAATATCAATAGTTTTTTCTGATTTGAAAATGTCCCATTGGGACCGGTTCTTTTTGGGACATTTCTGATTGGGGACGGTTCTTTTTCCGAAAAGGAACCGTCCCCAATCAGAAAAAACAGTATCTTCATCTTAAGAAAATACTGCTTTCTATAATATTATTTATCTTTTCCTTCATCATCTTCAACATTTTTACCAAATCTCTTAACCTTATTAGTTGTAGTTCTCTCAAAATCTTCATCCATAATTTTAAAAGATTTAATATGTTTAAAGTTTGGCAACTTTTCATTTGCCTTTTTTACTGCTTCATTTAAAATCTTGCTAATTTCCTCTTTAGTAGGAAACTTATTTCCAAGATATTCTTTAATTGCCTCTATATTTGGAAATATTTTTGCTTTAACTTGAACATCATCTTTTCCATTTGATGTTCCAATAACTAGCGATTCTTCTATTAAATCATCATCATTTAAAATATTTTCAATTTCCTCTGGATAAATATTTTCCCCATTTTTTGTAAGAATCATATTTTTACTTCTACCTGAAATATACAAAAATTCTTCGTCGTCAACATATCCTAAATCGCCTGTATGAAACCATCCATCTTTTAGGACGTTTTTCGTTGCTTCTTCATTTTCATAATATCCAAGCATTACATTTGGACCTTTTACAATTATTTCTCCAACGCCTTCATCATTTGGATTATCTATTTTATATTCAACATTTGGTATTGGCATTCCGCAAGATGCTGCTTTGTAGTAAAAATCATTATTTCCTGCAACTAATGGAGCGCATTCTGTTAAACCATATCCCTGTAAAACTTTTATCCCAAGTTTGAAAAATGCTTCTACTAAATCTGGTTTAATTGCTGCAGCACCTACTATAAATGTTTTTATTTTGCCACCTAATGATTTTTTAACTTTCTTTTTTACTATTCCCTTTAAATAGAATGGTAAATTATCTATTATTTTGCTTTCTTCTTTTGTATATTTTTCTGGTAAACTTGATTTTAATGTTTTTATTACCTTTTTATATACGTTTTCCAAAAGCAAAGGCACACATAAAATAAATGTTGGCTGATATTCTTGTATGTTTTTTGTAATATATCTTAGCCCCTCGCAATAGCAAATTGTTCCTCCTCCATATACTACTAACAAATATCCTATTGTGCATTCATAAGTATGATGTAACGGCAAAATTGATAATACTCTTGTAGCATTGTCTACCTTTACTATACTTGCTATTGAAACTATATTTGAGCATATATTTTTATGTGATAACATAACTGCCTTTGAATTTCCTGTTGTTCCTGATGTAAATAGGAGTATTTTCATTTCATCTGGATTTATTTTGATGTTTTCATATTCTGAATTTCCTTCATCAATTAATTTCTTTCCATCTGCTATTAAATCTGATAAATTCATGTATTTCGATGTATTTTGCATATCTATTAACATTGTTTCATTTTTTAATTCTGATTTAAACTCAAATATTTCATTTAGGTATTTGTCATCTGCAATTATTGCTTTAGAATTTGATACATTTAAAAATTCTTTTACATTTTCTTTTGATGCTTCTTTGTCTATTGGTACTACTATTCCTATTATTGTAGCTGCTAAATATGATATTGCCCAAGAGTAGCTATTTTTTCCCATTACAGCTATTCTTTGATTTTTCATTCCCATTTCTATTAGTTTTGTTGATAGGCTTTGTACATCGTTTTTGAAATCTATATATGATTTGTTTATTATTTTTCCGTTTTGATCTTTTACTTTAAATGCTGTTTTTGTACTATTTTTTACAGCTGTTTTTTCTAACATGTCTTTTAAATCTTCTATTTCGTATGTTTTGAAATAATTGATTTTTTTCTTCAATTTTACCCACTCCTTATCTAGTTTTTAATACTATATCACAAAGTTTTGTTGTGTTCAAGTGGTATGGGGAATGTTTTTGTATTTTATTGCTATGGTTTAAGTGCCGTAACAGGAACTATATAAATTCCAGTATCTGGGTCTCTTGCAATAACATCTGTAAAACCAACCACTATGCACATAAATTTTGGTTTTTTTATCATATTATTGCAAAAGCTAATCAAGCTTTTTTTGGCATCTTCAACTTGATTAAATCCTAATTTTATCTCAACCGCCGCATATTCTCCATCTCTAAATTCAAGTATTGAATCCACTTCCAATCCAGTAGTGTTATCCCTAAAATGATATAAGCTACCGTCTAAATATTCCATATATATTTTTAAGTCCCTTTCAACTAGTGCTTCAAACATCAAGCCAAAAGTCCTTAAATCATCTATTAATTTTTCTGTTGTTAAATCTAAACAAGCACACGCTAATGAAGGGTCTGTAAAGTGCCTTTTTGCTGATTTTCCTACTCTATTTGGAGATCTATAATTTTCACTATATGCTGGTTGATTTTCTACAATATTAAGTCTGTTTAATACATCTAAATAATCATCAATTGTTATTCTGCTTTCTATTAATTCATTTCCAGTAGCATTTTCTCCAATATCTTTTATTAATGTATTATTATTTACTACAGTAGTTTCATTTCTAGCTAAACTTCTCAATAACATCATCATTTTATTTTTATCTCTTTTTTTATCGTCATTTATATCTTTTTCAATAATTGCGTCAATATAACCTTTTGGAATTATTCCTATTTTATCTTGTGGTACCTTTATATTTGATGGCCATCCCCCTCTAACTATTAAACTTGCTATTTTTTCCAAGGTTACTTTTTCATTTAATTGATTTTCTAATTTTCCATTAAACATATCCTGTATTGATACTTTACCTGTCGAATCTCCTGATTCATACAAACTCATCGTATGCATTCTTATTCGTCCTATCCTTCCAGCACCTGAATGATGAATAGTTTCTTTTTGTTTTTCATCTGTTAGTTTTGTTGAACAAGTTAATAT
>USOM01000069.1 GCA_900556345.1 uncultured Clostridium sp.
TCTATAACAGAATATATTAACTTCAAAACTGAGATAAAAGGATTGGAAAATATAAAAGGAATAAAAACAGGAGCCATAATAACATCAAACCATTTTAGTAAAATAGATAACACAATAATTAGATATCTAATGCATAAAATTGGTAAAAAAAGAAAGTTTGATATTATAGTACAAGAAACAAATATATTTATGCCAGGATGCTTAGGCTGGCTATTAAAAAACAATAGAACTATACCAATAAACAAAAGTCACCAATATATATCAACAAATTTCGAACCAACTTTAGAAAAGCTTTTTAAACAAAAACATTTTGTATTAATTTATCCAGAAGAAGAAATGTGGTTTAACTATAAAAAACCGCGTCCTGGAAAAATAGGTGCATATCATTATGCTTGTAAATACAATGTTCCAATAATTCCTTGTTTTGTCGAAATGCAAAATACCGATAAAATAGGAGATGATGGTTTCTATGTTCAAAGGTATGTACTTCATGTAATGAAACCTTTGTACTCTGATACTTCTTTGGATTTTAAAGCCCAGAAAGAGGATTTAAGGAAAAGAGATTATGATTTAAAAGTTGCAAAATATGAAGAAGTTTATAAAGAAAAATTTGACGATAAATTTGAGATTACTGAGGATATTGCAGGTTGGAATTAAATAAAAAAAGAACAGTTTTAAATGAACCTTACTTATTAGGCAAAACAGTTTAATAAGTAGGGTTCGTTTTACATATTCTTCGTATTTTTATCCTTCTTAAATTTTTTTATAATAACTATGCATATATAGAAAAATATTAAAAATATTACATATTAATTGCAAAATTATATCCAATATGATAGAATGACATTGGAAAAATTTACACAAAAACCACAAACACAACATCAAAAAAGAACAAACAAACATTAGAATAAATACAATCTAATGAAGGAGGTAATTATATGGAAAAACAAACTCAAGAAAACCTAAAATTACTCAGCCTAGTTCCAATAGATGTACAAGAAAAAAAGTTTCAAACATTAATGTTAATATACGAAAAAGCAATGATACAAGCAAAAGAAGAACTAGAAGGATTTAAAGCAAGCTTAAAAGAAATCTACAACTATGATGTAATAAGCAATATAGAAAGCAGAATAAAAACACCTGATAGTATAGTCAAAAAAATGAAAAAGAAAAATTATGACTTAAATTACGAAGAACTAATAAAAAACATAAATGATGTAGCAGGAATACGAATAGTATGTCCATTTAAAACAGATATTTTCAAAATAAAAGAAGTAATAGAAAAAAATTCTAATCTCGAAATACTAGAAGTAAAAGACTACGTAAATACACCTAAAAAAAGCGGATATTCAGGGCTACATATAATAGCTCAAACGCCAGTAAACATAGGTGATACTATTGCTCAGGTAAAAGTAGAAATACAAATCAGAACAATGGCAATGGACTTCTGGTCTACGACAGAACACAAAATAAAATATAAAGCAAAAAACAAATTAAGTATAATAGATTCAATAAAAATGGTTCAATATGCAAAAATAGTAAATAAACTAGATGAAAAAATCACAAAAATAAATTCAAAATATATAGGGTAAAAAAGAAAAGAGGATGTTATGAATAAAAATTATGCATTAAACAGCTATGTAACAAAAGTCTCATCGATAAAAGAAATGTTAGAATTAGCAGTAAAAGAAGCAGGAGATAAAAACGCATTCGAATATAGAGATGAAGTTAATCATGATAAAATAGTTGAAGTCACATACAGGGAATTTGTAAGAGATACTGATGAATTAGGAACAGCTCTAGCAAGTCTAGGAATGGCTGATAAACATATTGCTATGATTGGTGAAAATAGCTACAAATGGCTTACAGTTTATCTAACAGTTTTAAAAAGTAAAGGCGTATTTGTACCAATAGATAGAGAATTACCTTGTAAAGACATTATAAATGTTTTAAAACATAGTGATAGTGAAGTTTTATTCTATTCCGAAAAATACGAAAAATGGATACAAGAAATAAAGACAAATGTGCCAAATATCAAATTTTTTATAGGTTTAAGCAGACACGAAAATGATGGAAACATATTATCTTATGATATATTTAAACAAACTGGTAAAACTGTATTAGAACAAGGGAGCAAAATATATACAGATTTAAAAGATGATGAAAATAAGCTAAAATTACTTGTATATACATCTGGAACAACAGGAGCTCCTAAAGGTGTAATGCTTACAGAACATAATTTAATAAGTGTGGTATATTATGGTTTACAAGTTGCAGATATTGGAAAAAAATGCCTATCTGTACTTCCATATCATCACACATATGAAGCTGTTGCTGGAATACTTGTAGAGCTACATAAACATTCAACAATATGTATAAATGACAGTTTAAAAAATGTATTAAAAAATTTACAATTGTTTAAACCAGATTTTATCTATTTAGTTCCTGCATTTACAGAAGTATTTTACAAAAACATTTGGAACAATGCACAAAAAACAGGTAAAGATAAAATGCTGAAAAAAATGATACCAATAAGCAATGGCTTAAGAGCCACAGGAATTGATTTAAGGGCTAAGTTATTTAAATCAATACATGAAGCATTTGGTGGAAATTTAAAAGAAATAATCTGTGGCGGTGCCCCAATTAGACCAGAAATAGGAAAATTCTTTAATGACATAGGAATAACTTTGTTAAATGGATATGGAATTACAGAATGTTCTCCACTTGTTAGTGTTAATAGATTGAAATTCAATGATAGCAATACTGTAGGTGTAGTTTTACCTTGTTGCAAAATCAAATTTGAAAACATAAATAGCGACGGAGACGGCGAAATTTGTGTAAAAGGCGACATTGTAATGCAAGGATACTATAAAGATGAAGAAAGAACAAACAGAGTTTTAAAAGATGGTTGGTTCAATACTGAAGATTATGGAAGCATGAACAAAAAAGGTCAACTTATAATAAATGGTAGAAAGAAAAACTTAATTGTATTAGACAATGGTAAAAATGTATATCCAGAAGAAATTGAAAATTACATTTTAGGAATAGATTATGTTGAAGAAGTTGTTGTAAAAGGAACTAAAAACAATATTGGACAAGAAGTATCACTTTGTGCCGAAGTATTTTTAAATGATGAAAAAGTTAAAGATATGAAAATAGAAAACATAAGTGAAAAATTAAAAGAAGATATTGCTGAAGCTTGCAAAGAACTTCCTACATATAAAAGAATTACAGATATAGAAATAAGAAAAGAAGAATTTGAAAAAACAACAACAAAGAAAATAAAAAGATAATTATAAAAGAGGCTTTTTAAGTAGGATGTTTCCTTAAATATTAAGGATAAATTACAAAAAAGCCTCTTCTTTAAAAGTAAAGGAGAATTAACAATGAAAAGATTATTTACCTCTGAAAGTGTTACAGAAGGACACCCAGATAAATTATGTGATTATATATCAGACAGCATATTAGATAGTTATTTAGAATTAGACCCATATTCACGAGTAGCCTGTGAAACTGTTGCTGGAAAAGGAGAAATTTATATAACTGGAGAAATAACTTCAAATGCAGAAATTGACATAGAACAAGTTGTAAGAAATGCAATTAAAGAAATTGGATATTGTGATAGTAAAACAGACATAGATTATAAAACATGTAATATCATAATAAAATTATCTAAACAATCATCAGATATCGCACTTGGAGTTGATAAATCATTAGAAACAAAGCAAGGAAATCAAGAATTATTAGGTGCTGGAGACCAAGGATTAATGTTCGGATTTGCGTGTAATGAAACAGAAGAATTAATGCCTCTACCTATATCTTTAGCCCATAAACTTGCTAAACAGCTAACATTTGTAAGAAAACAAAATATAATAGATTATATAAAACCTGATGGTAAAGTTCAAGTAACCGTTGAATATGAAAACAATAATCCCAAAAGAATTGATACGATCGTCGTTTCAACTCAACACAAAGAAAATGTAGATTTGAATATTCTGAAAAAAGACATAAAAAATGAAGTTATAAATAAAATAGTACCATCTGAACTTTTAGACGAAAATACAAAATATTTCATAAATCCAACAGGAAGATTTATAATTGGAGGCCCTCTTGGTGATAGTGGTTTAACAGGAAGAAAAATAATAGTAGATACCTATGGCGGATACAGTCGACACGGTGGAGGTGCATTTTCTGGAAAAGACCCAACAAAAGTAGATAGGTCTGCAAGTTATATGGCAAGACATATTGCTAAAAATGTTGTAGCCAATGGATATGCTACTAAATGTGAAGTTCAGCTTGCTTACGCAATAGGTGTTGCACACCCTGTTTCTGTTTATGTAAATACTTTTGGAACAAATACTATATCTGAAGAAGAAATTAGTAAAAAAATAGTGAATAAATTTGATTTAACACCAAATGGCATAATTAACTATTTAGATTTAAGAAAACCTATTTATAGATTAACTACTAACTATGGTCATTTTGGAAAAGCAAATTTACCTTGGGAAAAAATTATAAATTTATAAAAAGGAGATTTTTATAATGTCAAAAAAGAAAATAATATTGCTTGTAGTTGTTTTAATAATAATTATTATACTTACAATATTTGCTGTTGTCAAAATCAAAAATAAGCGAATTTCAAATCAGAGTAATGAAATTACACCTGATACTACAGCACCTATAATTGTATTAGGTGATTCATATACAGTAAAAACGGGATATAATAAAAATTTATTAGATGTAATAATGAGTGCAGATGATGTTGATCAAAATCCTAAAAGAGAAATAATAGGAGAATATGATTTAAACAATGCAGGAGAATATAATTTAACATACAAAATTGAAGATTCTGCAGGGAATGTAACAACAAAAGATTTTGTACTTAAAGTAAAAGATAATTATAAATACACAGAAAGTGAAATATCGTTTCAAGATGCTGTTAAAAAATATAAAAATGATGCAACAAAACTTGGTATAGATGTTTCGAAATGGCAACAAGATATTGATTGGCAAAAGGTCGCAGAAGATGGAGTTGAATTTGCAATTTTAAGAATGGGGTATCAAAATGGTTTTGATGGCGAGATATCAATTGATCCTTATTTCGAAAAAAATGTAAAAGGTTGCATGGAAAATAATATACCAATTTCTGTTTATTTATCATCTTATGCAAAAACTGCTACCGAAGCTAAATCGCAAGCCGATTGGATTTGTGGAAAATTAAAAGAGTATAATTATAGTAATGTAAATATTTCGTTTGATTGGGAAAATTGGAATTCTTTTAATAAGTTGGGACTTAGTTTGAATGATATAAATAATATAGCAGATACCTTTATGGACGAATGTGTAAACCAAGGATATAATGCAATGCTTTATGGTAGTAAAACTTACTTAGAAGCTGTATGGAAAAATGAGAAAAATTACCCAGTTTGGCTTGCTAATTATGTTGATGAGACTTCTTATAGTGGTAAGTATAAGGTTTGGCAATTTAGTCAAACAGGTATTGTTAGTGGAATTAAGGGGAAAGTTGATATTAATGTGATGTATGAAAGTTTCTCATAATAAAAATATGTATAATCTTTTGCTCTTATACATACTTTAAAAATACATTAAAAAATGTGATAATTTGTCGAAAAACAATGTGAAAAATGTGATATACTAATGATGAAGGTGATAATATGAGATTAAAAAGAAAAAATGATGAATATTTAAGAATGGAAAAAAAGCAAAAATAAAATGCCATTAATAGTAAAAGGCGCAAGACAAATTGGAAAGACTGA
>USOM01000070.1 GCA_900556345.1 uncultured Clostridium sp.
AATATTAATAAATAATTAATGAAATCTTAACAAAGTTATGCTATAATAACTTCGTTAAGATTTTTTTAAGGGGAAAAAATGAAAGTACTACTATATACAGAAAATGAAAAAATATTATCCAAAAGTGGTCTAGGAAAAGCCATAAAACATCAAATGAATGCTCTAAAAGCTGTAAATATTGAATACACAACAAATCCTAAAGACGATTTCGACATAGCACATATAAATTTTTACGGCTTAAAATCATATAGACTAGCCAAAAAGCTAAAAAAGCAAGGCAAAAAAATAGTATATCACGCACATAGCACCGAAGAAGATTTTAGAAATAGCTTTATATTTTCAAATCAAGTATCAAAACTATTCAAAAAATGGCTTATAAAGTGCTATACACTTGGAGACGCAATAATTACACCAACAGAATACTCAAAGAAACTATTACAAAGCTATGGAATAAAAAATGACATATATGTAGTATCAAACGGTGTGGAATTAAAAAATTTCGGACACGACGAAAAAGCAGGTAGAGAGTTTAGAAAAAAATACAATTTCCAAAAAGATGACAAAATTATTGTGGGAATAGGATTGTATATTGAAAGAAAAGGAATAATAGATTTTGTAGAACTTGCCAAGCAAATGCCTGAATATAAATTCATTTGGTTCGGGTATAGTCCATTAATTTTTTCAAGAAAAAAGGTTAGAAAAGCGGTTAACACAAAGCTGGATAATTTAATATTTGCGGGATATGTGGAACAAGAAACAATTTGTAAAGCTTTAAATGGATGTAATGTCTATATTGCCCCAACATATGAAGAAACAGAAGGGATAACAATTATAGAATCTGCAAGCTGTAAAACTAATATGGTTGTAAGGGATATACCTGTTTTTGATGGCTGGCTTGTTAATGGAAAAAATGTTTATATGGCAAAAAATGTGAATGAGTTTAAAGAAAAAATTGAAGACATTATTAATGGAAAATTGCCTAGCTTGGTTAAAGAAGCTTATAATATAGCAGAAGAAAGAAAAAGCGAAAATGTGGGTAAGAAATTAAAAGATGCTTATGAAAAAACCATAAAAAATGATAATATCATACAATAAAAAATGCTTAAAATATAAGAAAATAAAAATGCGAGGTAGAAATATCTCGCATTTTTGGGGATTTTTGACTTTGTTGTGTAATATGTAATTATAAGGAAAAAATTATTTTTATACAAGAAAGGAAGAAATGAAATGTTTGGATTAGAACAAGTAGTAATTAAAGCATTAGATAAATTAAAGGAGATGAGAAATGAGAACGAATTTCAAAATGTAACGGAAAATTGGTTAAAGTCTAAAAAAAATTCGGTAAAATTATCAACATATTACAATTATTCTTATAGTGTTGAGAAATATTTATATCCAGAATTTGCTGGGAAAAATATAACTAAAATAAGGGACTGCAACGACTTTATTGCAGAACTTTCGGATACATTGGCCCCTAAAACGGTAAGGGATATAATTACAAAATTGAAGGAAATTTTTAAATTTTACGAAGAGGAGAAAAATGTAAAGTTAAAGGTAAAGAAGATGAGTTTGCCGAAACTTGTAAAAAAGGAAGTGCAAATATTTTCTAAAAAGGAAAAGGAAAAGCTGGAAAAATATTGCCTTAGTGAAAATAGTTTAAAGACTTTAGGGATTTTAATTTGCCTAAATACTGGTTTAAGGATTGGCGAATTGTGTGCATTAAAATGGGAAAATGTGAATTTGGAAGAGAGGAAAATTTATGTTAAAAAGACACTCGAAAGGGTTTATGTGAAAGAAGAAAGCGGAACAAAAGTTATTATAGATACGCCGAAGTCGCTTTCTTCTATAAGGTCGATTCCTATAAATAGTAAATTATATAATCTTTTAAAAAAGAATAAGTGCAAATGTAAAAAGGACGATTTTGTTCTAACTGGCTCAAGCACGCAATATGTAGAGCCGAGAAATTATCAATATAATTTTAAAATGACTTTGAAAAAGTGTAAAATAAAACCTCATAAATTCCATTCTCTAAGTTATCCAAACGTTTGGATTTGTTAAGACATACTTTTGCAAGTAATTGCATTGAGGCTGGTATGGATATAAAGTCTTTGAGCGAGATTTTGGGCCATGCTGATGTTAGTATAACTTTGAATGTTTATGTGCATTCTTCGGATAAGGCTAAGAGGAAGTTTCTTGAGAAAATATGAAAAAGTGTATATTAAATTTGTTGAAAAATGTATAGTAAAATGGCTGAAAAATGTATATTAACTATTGAAATTCACAAAAATATAGTGTAAAATATAAAAAGGGAGATGATAATTATGTCTTTGAAGAAAACAGAATATATCGAAAGGTTAGTAGATAAAAAAATAGCTGATTACCTAACAATATTTGGGGCAGTAAGCATAGAAGGACCAAAATGGTGCGGAAAAACATGGGCATCATTAAATCATGCTAATAGTGTAGTTTATCTTGACGATGATGAAACAAGAGCAAAAGCGGAACTGAGCTTAGACCTTATTTTAAATAATGAAAGACCAGAATTAATTGACGAATGGAATTTAATTCCCAAAACATGGGATGCTGTAAGAAGAAAATGTGACGACACAGTAAATAAGGGAAATTATATATTAACGTGTTCTACCAAATTAACAGATGAAGAACAGAAACAAAATATACATCACTCTGGTGCAGGTAGAATAGGAAAAATTAGAATGCATACGATGAGTTTATATGAATCGGGCGATTCTACAGGAAAAGTATCGCTAAAAGACATGTTAAATGGAAACTTTAAAAATCAATTAAATCCAAAAATAGAGCTAGAGGAATTAGCAAATTTTATAATTAGAGGCGGTTGGCCATCAAATATAAAAGTACCAAATGATAAAATTGGGATAGTTCCTAAAAGTTACATTGATGCAATTGTTGAGAAAGATATAAATGATGATAAGAAAAGAGATAGAAACAAAATGATGATGCTATTGAGGAGTCTTGCAAGGAATGAGACAACAGTTGTAAACAATAACACACTAATAAAGGATATTAGCGAAATTGCAACTGGAAATGATGCAATAGAAAGTAGAATAACTATTGATGATTATTTGGATGTTTTAAACAGACTTAATATTATAGAAAATCAACCTGCATATAGTGAAAATTATAGATCACCAAACAGGGTTGGAAAATCTGCAAAAAGACATTTTACAGACCCATCTTTGGCATGTGCTTGTTTGGACTTAACTGCCAAAAAGTTAATGAATGATTTAAGAACTTTTGGGCTTATGTTTGAAGCACTTGTGGAAAGAGATTTGAAAATATATATGGAATATTTAGATGGAAAATTATTCCACTTTAGAGACAACACAACAGGCTTAGAAGTGGATTCAATATTAGAATTTAGCGATGGTGATTATGCAGCAGTGGAAATTAAGCTTGGATTTAATCAAGTTGAAGATGCTAAAAAAAGTTTGATGAGCTTTTATAATAATATGCTTAAAAAGCCTAAGTTTATGTGCATTATTGTTGGCTTTACAGATGTTATTGCACAAGACCCTGAGACGGGAATTTATATTGTACCAGTAACTGCGCTTAAACCGTAGTAAATATTTTGTGTTGGGACCGTTTCTTTTTTCATTGGGACCGTTTCTTTTCACGAAAAGATCGTTTCCTTTCATGAAAAGGAAACGGTCCCAATGCGAAAAAAATACTTGACTAGACTAAGCAAATGGATTAGAATAGGTTTAGAAAATATAAAAAAGAGGTAATAATGCAAATGAAAAGAAACGCCAGAACCATTGCAGGAGTATACACACACACGGGTAATTTAGTAAAAGGAAAAGTAAAAATATATAAATCAAGTAAAATAAACCTATAATTAAGTAGGTCTATTTTGCTTGCTTTTTTCGGTGTTTTTAAAGTAGTGCAAGAAATTACCTTTACCTAAAAATTAAAAGGGAGGAAGAAAAGATGAATTTTAAAACAAAATTCAAGAAAAACAAAGGAATAACGTTAATTGCGTTAGTCGTAACAATCATAGTGCTTTTAATATTAGCAGGAATAAGCATAACAATGTTAACAGGACAAAATGGAATACTAAACAGAGCTGGTGAAGCTAAAACAACCAATGGTGTAGCACAAGGAGAAGAACTAATAAAGGTATCTGTGATGGATGCTTTAACAAGAGGAACAGGAGAATTAACAGATGAAAATTTAAGAAAGGCATTAAGTAGTAACTTGGGAACAGAAGGAAAAGATTACGAAATAGTTGGAAGTAAAGAATGCGGTTGGACAGTAACAATAAAAGAAAACGAAAAGGATTACAAAATTAGCTCTACAGGAAAAATAGGTGAAATAGAGAAAATTGAAGCTAGTAGTAGTGAGTGAAGAGTTGAAGGAAATGCTGTAGTTGAATATTTGGGTAGCAGTAATGATATTGTAGTGCCTAATTATGTTGATGGAGTAAAAATTACAGAGATTGGTGATGGCATATTTCAAAATTCGGAGAAAACAGGAGAATTAACAATTAGTGAAGGAATTAAAATTATAGGAGAGAATGCATTCGTACACAGCAAATTTTCAGGAAGTCTTGTATTACCTGATACAGTGAAAGAAATAAAGAACACTGCATTTGCAGGAAGTACAGGATTTTCAGGAGATTTAGAATTACCTGCTTCGCTTGAAAAAATAGGTCAATATGCATTTGCAAGATGGACAGGAAATCTAAACAATTTAGTTGTACCAGGTTCTGTAGAAGAATGGGGAGATGGCGCATTTATTGGTTGCAGTGATTTTAAAGGAACATTAACGTTAAAGAATGGAATTAAAGAAATAGGAGCATATGCATTTACCGAATGTACAGGATTTACAGGAACATTGAAGATACCAAATTCAGTTGAGATTATTAATGATTTTGCATTCTTTAAATGCAGTGGATTTACGGCAGAACTAAAAATTCCAAACTCTGTTAAAAAAATAGGTGGAGATGCTTTTCAGAATTGTTCAGGGTTTACAGGAGATTTGATTATACCAGAATCAGTAAAACAAATTGGATTTGTAGCGTTTACAGGATGTACAGGGTTTAATGGAGATCTTATAATACCTGATAATGTTGAATTACATGATTCGTTTAGAGGAATGCCAATTGAGGGAACATTATATATTGGAAAAAATGTTACGGGGATGTATCTAAATGGAAAAGTGAATGCTAAAAGGGTTATAATGAAAAGTATAATTAATGATTATGCAACGATGCAATTTCTTCCTAACATAGAATCTTGTTGGATATCTTCAGATATAATAAAAGATATTGAAACTATAAAAATGTTTACATATGAAGATACTATAAAAAATAAAAATATGGTGATTTATACTGATGCTACTGAAGATGATGAAAATTGGCCAAAAGACTGGAATCCAAATACTCTAAAAGTAGTATATGAAACATCATTAGACAAATATTACGAATTAACAGATTAATTTAAATGCATTCATTAATTAAGCAGAAAAAAATAAATTGTAGCAAAGAAAATAGCAAAAAACATTGCTATTTTCTTATTTTTTTAGTACAATATAAAAAGCAAAACGAGAAAGGTGGGAACAAAATGGGAAAAAGAGTGCCATATGGTAGAGTGGATTTAAAGTCGATAAGAGAAGAGGGATTTTTATATATAGATAAAACAATGTATATAGAAAAATTGGAAGCAAATAATGCAATAATTTTTACAAGACCAAGA
>USOM01000071.1 GCA_900556345.1 uncultured Clostridium sp.
GAAAAATTTTAAATGTTCCGTTGTATTTTATTGAATATATGTATAAGTTTATATGAAAATGGATGGTGTTTTAGAAATTAATAAGGTATGAAAAAGGCGAGAAAAGAATTAGACTAACTAATAGTAGACGAAGTAGCAAGAAGGTTAGCATACCTAATAGACAAATGGAAAATCAAGAAAGGAATTAGTTGACAAATCCACAAAAATAATATAAAATAATAAAAAACAAAAAAGCAAAGAACAAGAGGAGTATATTTGTACTTATTTTTAGAGAAAGGAAGTCAAAGGCTGAAAGCTTCCTAAACAAAGGCAAATAGAAGGTAGCTTGGGAGCTGATATATTGAAAAAATAGTAAATATATCCGGATAAGAGCCGTTAAAAACTTAAAATGAGAATATTATAAAAATAATATAAAATTAAGGTGGTACCGCGAAAAAATCGCCCTTATGTACAAAAAAGTATATAAGAGCGATTTTTTTTAGTTACTACTCAAAAGGAGGGTATTTATGAATACAAAGAAAAATTTAGAGGGAAAATTTAACCCAAAAGATTTCGAGGAAACTCTATACCAAAGATGGGAAGAAAGAGGATATTTTAAGCCAACAATGGATAAAAACAAAAAGCCATATTGCATAATGATGCCACCACCAAATGTAACAGGAAAACTACACATGGGCCATGCCTTAGATGGAACAATACAAGATGTATTAATAAGAACAAAAAGAATGCAAGGATATGACTGCTTATGGCTACCAGGAAGTGACCATGCAGCAATATCAACAGAAATGAAAGTAGTTCAAAAACTAAAATCAGAAGGAAAAACAAAGCAAGAATTAGGAAGAGAAAAATTCTTAGAAGAAGCATGGGACTGGACACATGAATATGGTGGAATAATTCAAAAACAACAACGTAAACTTGGATGTTCATGTGACTGGGAAAGAAATAGGTTTACACTAGATGACGGTATGAGTGATGCAGTTCTAGAGCAATTTATAAAACTATATAATAAAGGTTTAATTTATAAAGGAACAAGAATGGTAAACTATTGCCCAAGTTGTAAAACATCAATTTCAGATGCGGAAGTAGAGTATAAAGAAGAACCATCACATTTATGGCACATAAGATATAAAATAGTAGATGGCGATGGATATGTAGAAGTTGCAACAACAAGACCTGAAACAATGCTTGGTGATACTGCAGTTGCTGTACATCCAGAAGATGAAAGATACAAAAACATAGTAGGCAAAAAATGTATTTTACCAATAATGAATAAAGAAATTCCAATAATAGCAGACGAATTTGTAGAAAAAGAATTTGGAACAGGATGTGTAAAAATTACACCAGCTCACGATATGAATGACTATCAAGCAGGCTTAAGACACAACCTAGAAATAGTAGAAGTATTTGATGAAAGCAACAAAATGAATGACCTAGTTCCAGAATTAAAAGGAATGGATATAATAGAAGCTCGTAAAATAATAGTAGAAAAACTACAAGAGCTAGGAGCATTAGTAAATACAGAGGATTACACACATAATGTTGCAAAATGTGAAAGATGTAAATCAACAATAGAGCCAAGAATATCAATGCAATGGTTTGTTTCGATGAAAGATTTGGCAAAAAGAGCAGCAGATAGTGTAAGGGAAGGAAAGACAACATTTATACCAAAAAGATATGAAAAACAATATTTTAACTGGTTAGATAATATACAAGATTGGTGTATATCACGTCAATTATGGTGGGGACACCGAATTCCAGCATATTATTGTGATGAATGTGGAGAAATTACAGTAAGCAAGGAAAATCCTGGCAAATGTTCAAAATGTGGTTCAAGTCATATACATCAAGATGAAGATACACTAGATACTTGGTTTAGTTCTGCATTATGGCCATTTTCAACACTTGGTTGGCCAAATACAGAAAATGAAGACTACAAGAGATTTTATCCAACAAATGTATTAGTAACAGGATTTGATATAATAACATTTTGGGTATCAAGAATGATGACACAAGGACTAGAATTTACAGGCAAAGAACCATTTAAAGATGTATTAATACATGGAATAATACGTGATAGTCAAGGAAGAAAAATGTCAAAAACATTAGGTAATGGTGTAGACCCATTAGATGTTATAGAAAAATATGGGGCTGATAGCTTAAGATTTTCAGTACTTTCTGGAACAACAATGGGAAATGACATAAAATATATGCCAGAAAAACTAGAGCAAGCATCAAACTTTGCAAATAAAATTTGGAATGCAGCAAAATTTGTTACAATGAATTTACCAGAAGTAGAAAAAATAAAAGCATTTGAGGAAAAGGCATTAGAAAACAAAAAATATAATGTAGAAATGCTTGAAATAGAAGATAAATGGATAATAAACAAATTAGAAACTCTAATAAATGAAGTAACAAGAAACATAGAAAACTATGACCTTGGAATTGCAATAGATAACATTTATAGCTTTATAAGAGACGAATTTTGTGATTGGTATATAGAAATGGCAAAAACAAGATTATACAGCGAAGATGAAAGTAAAAAAATACAAGTATCATATGTACTAGTAAATGTACTTTCAAACAGTTTAAAATTATTACATCCATTTATGCCATTTATAACATCAAGAATTTATGAGGTTATATCAGAATATACAGATAATAAAGATCTTATGGTATCAGATTGGCCAGTAGCTGAAAATATAGAATTTGCAAGCGATGCTAAAATTGTTGAAACATTAAAAGATATAATTGTTGAAATACGTAACATAAGAGCAAAAATGAATGTTCATCCAAGCAGAAAAACAGATTTAATATTTGTTACAAAATATGTAAAAGAAATTGAAGAATCAAAAGATTTTATAATTAAATTAGGATTTGGTGAAAATTTAATAGTTAAGGAAAAAGCAGAGAAGATTCCAGAAAATGCAATAAGTATTGTAAGAGAAGGAATAGAAGTTTATATTCCTCAAAATGGATTAGTAGATATAGAAGAAGAAGCTAAGAGAAAAGAAGAGGAAATAAAGAAAATAGAGTTTGAAATCCAAAGAGCAGAGAAGATGCTTTCTAATCCTGGATTTGTTAATAAGGCACCAAAGGAAAAAGTGGATGAGGAAAAAGCAAAACTTGAAAAATATAAGTTGATGCTTGAGAAATTTTAAAATGGGGACGGTTCCTTTTTCAAAAAGGAACCGTCCCAAATTTTAAACAAATAAAGCCAAAAGAAAATAGCAAAAAATTGAAATTTATGTACAAGAAATTTAGAAGAATAGGTAACAATTAATTTAGACACGTATGTGTTTAAGTTAATTGTTATTTTTTATTTAAAAATTTGACACAATTATTACAAAAGTAATTAATAAAACTAAATATAACAAACGAAGTGTTATTGAAATACATTAACAATTATACACAAAAAGTACTATTATTACAGAAAGTTTATAATTACATTACATTTTACTTAAATGTTGAATTAAGGAAACCATAATGGTAGAATAAAAAAAGATGCAATAAGCAAATATAAATTATTTTTATTTAACAATATAAAATCAAGAACAAATAAAATATGCGTAGTTTAAAAAGTTATTATTTTACACATATTATATTAAAGTAGAATTTTTAAAGGGAGGAAAGACAAAAATGAAAGGAACAAAAGTAGAAAATAAGCGGGATTACGCTAATTGCATTGGTTGTAACAATCATAGTGCTTTTAATTTTAGCACGGAATAAGTATAAGTATGCTAACAGGACAAAATGGGGTATTAAATAGAGCAACAGAAGCAAAAGAAAAGACGGAAAAATCCCAAAACGAGGAAAACGCTAAATTAGCAGGAATGTCTATAATATTAAATGGATTAAAGGTTGGAGCAACAGTAGAATATATTCCAAGAGGAAAATATGAATGGAAAGCTGATTACAGTGGAGCGGAATCGAATCTAGAACTGAATAGCGAAGAGAGTAGTTTTATGATAACTACATGGAGGGTATTATCTATAGAAGATACGAAGGCAGTATTAATAGCTGATAAAACGACAAATGGAATGGTACGATTATATGGAGCACAAGGGTACAATAATGGAGTAAAGTTACTAAATGATGCATGCAATAATTTATATGGAAATAATGAAAAAGGAATTGAGGGAAGATGTATAAATATACAAGATATAGAAAAATATATGTCAAGTGAAAAATTAGTTGAAGCCCATTCTTACAAAGAGTATGTTAAATATGGTTGTCAAGTTTTGGAACCTTATAAATCA
The DNA here is from genome assembly GCA_900556345.1 of uncultured Clostridium sp. Taxonomy (GTDB): domain Bacteria; phylum Bacillota; class Clostridia; order TANB77; family CAG-508; genus CAG-269. The sequence continues at coordinate 4,257 of USOM01000071.1, forward strand.
AATGTTAAATATCCCACTATATATGCGAAGGAAAAATTGAGTGTTATAAATGGTGTAAAAAAAGAATCAGGAATAAGTAAAAGTGAACAATTGGATTTTATAGAGAATGATGATAGTGAATCTGCGACAAGTATACAGCCATTTCAGGAATTTTGGAGCAAAAATAATGATTTTATGAAAAGTGCATTTGAGAATGGATCGACTGAATACTATAATTTATTAATAAAGCCATCAAATATATATTGGTTGTCAACGCGAAGCGTAAATATGGCTGAGAATATATACAGTTTTGATATGATGAGAATACATTATGGTGATGTAACAGCAAATAGTATGTTTAGTAACATTGGTTTGAATGGCGATTGGGGTTCAATCCTTCCAATAATTACTGTGAACTTAAAAAGTATATATGGAAACGAAACTAATGGTTTTATAATAGAATAAAAAGACTTAGGTTTAATCGGAAAATTAAACCTAAGTCTTTTTACTTAATTTGAATTTAAAAGTTCCTTAAGATCAATCTCTTCGTCAGGAACATCAGTCAGAACGACGCCATATCCGTCACCAGAAAACTCTACAATTCTTCTTTGGTCTACTAGTGTGTTAAGCAGAATTCTAGCAGAATAGTTAATAACCTGAAATTCGCCTAAAAGTGTGATTGAGGATAGATTGCAATTTAAATCAATTGAACAAGGTTGTTCCTTTTTAGAACCCGTAAATTCAATCTTACAGATTATGTTGTCTGCTAGTTGAATATCGACCGTGCTTTTACCAGATTCTAAATATTTTTTTACGATATTTGAAAAAGAAATATTAGTATCTGGGTCAAAATGAAAAGGTTTAATTGAAGAAATAAAGTTAATTTTTATTTTTTGATTTCTCATTGTAACATTGTCGAGCAGCCATGGAAAATCTTTTAAATTGAATTTTTCATTAAAATGTTCCAATGTGTCATTCCAGAAAAATCGTTTAGTAAATTTAAATTCGAAATCTTCAATCTTTAAAATATAATTCACTTTAGAAACGAAGTGAGTTTTTATCTTACCCTTAATCTTATGAAGCGTGATATCAAATTCCTTGGATTCCAAAGTTGCAATTTCAGTTACATCAATAGAAATTATTTCATTACAACCGATAGAATATTTTTTGGTAATGGTTAAAGCTTTATTGTCTATATTAATAGTTTTAGCTACCATTCCAAAGCGTTCATTATTGATCTGGGCACAGGGATAAATGTAATATCTGTCGGATTGAGGTACCGATATCCTTTTATAGATACAAGGCAATTCAAACATTATTTTTTCAAGTTCTGCCTTTAGGATAGCATATTCTTCGTCTAGCTTTTTCTGGTACCGACTTAAAGTTAAAATTGATTCTTTTAAATTCATAAAAAATTCCATTCCTTTCTCGCTTCGCTCAAAGGCACACATAGGAATGAAA
>USOM01000072.1 GCA_900556345.1 uncultured Clostridium sp.
AATTCATACCTTACGTTTCTTCCTGCTTCTTCTGTGCCTTGTTTATTATTATTTGCATATTTTTTTACATCTATTCTTTTAACATAGTACTTAATATTATTTACTTTGCAGTAATTTACAACATATTCTTCGTCAGAAATTGCTTCTTCTCTTATTAAATGATTTACGTGGCATACTATTAATTCAAATTTAAGCTCTTCTTTTAAGTCTTTTAAAATATCTAACATACAAATTGAATCTGGTCCGCCTGATACTCCACATATTATTTTATCATTTTCATTTATTAAATCATATTTTTTTATTGTATTTAAAACTTGTTCTTTTAACATATTAATCATCATATCCTCTTGCAAGATTTACAAATTTTGTATAATTTCCCATCCATAATAGTTTTACTGTTCCTGTTGAACCAGCTCTGTGTTTTGCAATTATTACTTCTGATATGTCTTTTTCTTCGCTGTCTGGGTTGTAATAGTCATCTCTATATAAAAACATAACAATATCGGCATCTTGCTCTATTGATCCAGATTCACGAAGGTCAGAAAGCATTGGCCTATGGTCTGGTCTTTGTTCAACCGCTCTTGATAGCTGTGAAAGTGCAATTACTGGCACATTCAATTCTTTTGCAAGTATTTTTAAAGATCTACTAATTTCTGCAATTTCCTGCTCACGGCTTCCATTTTTTCTGTTATTGCTTCCTTGTATAAGCTGAATGTAATCTATTACAATTAAGCCAATATTTTTTTCCATTTTAAGTTTTCTACATTTGGTTCTTATTTCCATTATTGAGATACCTGGTGTATCATCTATATATATTCCAGAATCTGAAATTGGACCTACTACACTTGCAAGTTTGCTCCAATCATCTTCTTCTAGTTTACCTGTCATTATTTTGTTACTATCAACCATTGCCTCAATACATAAAATTCTGTTTACTAATTGGTCTTTTGACATCTCTAAGTTAAATATTGCAACAGGTGTATTTGACCTTATAGCTGCATTTGCGGCAATATTTAGGGCAAATGCTGTTTTTCCCATAGCAGGACGTGCTGCAATTAGTATTAAATCTGAACCATGTAATCCTGCAGTTTTGTCATCCAAATCCACAAAGCCTGTCGGAACACCTGTTATTTTAGATTTCTGATTATATAGTTCCTCTAACTTAGTAAAACTTTCTATTAATACATCTTTTATTGGTGTATAACTTTTTTGATTTTTATTTTGTATTATATCAAAAATCTTCTTTTCAGCGCCTGCCATTATATCTTCGACATCTTCTGTTGGATTATATCCTAAATCGATTATTTCATTTGCAGTTTTTATTAGTTTTCTTAAAGTTGCCTTTTCCTCAACAATGTCTATATATTTTTGAACATTTGCAGTTGTTGGAACTTTGTCTGGTAGTATCGCCAAATATTCAAATCCACCAACTTTTTCAAAATTTCCCATTGATGATAATTCATCTTTTACTGTTACTAAGTCAACTGGCTCTGACCTATTATATAGATTTACTATTGCCTCAAATATTAATTTGTTGTCTTCTCTATAAAAGCTATCTTCCCTTAATTTTTCTACTGCTGCCATTACCGCATCACTATCTGTTAGCATACTTCCTATTACTGCTTGCTCTGCTTCTATGTCGTGTGGTGGTATTTTTCCTAGTTCCATCTTTCAGCTTCCTTTCTTTTCGAAATGGGGACGGTTCCTTTTTGAAAAAGGAACCGTCCCCATTTCAAAATTATTCTCCAATAACATCTACCTTAACTGTTCCTACTACACCCTCATATAATTTTATTTGAACATTTGTAGTTCCAAGTAATTTTATTGCATCTTTTAATTCTATTTTCTTTTTGTCAACTTTGATGTTGTATTCTTTTTCAAGTTTTTCTGCAATTTCTTTGCTTGATACTCCTCCAAATACCTTTCCGTTTTCTCCTGCTTTTACTTTAAATTTTAGTCTTATTTTTGACATTTTGTCAGCTTGTTTTTCAGCTTCTTCTTTTTCTACGTCTTTTTTATATTGTTCTGATTCTTTTTTTGATTTTAGTTTTGCTAGGTTACTATTTGTCGCTTCTACTGCTAGGTTTTTGGCAAATAAATAGTTTCTTGCATATCCATCTGATACATTTATTATTTCATCTTTTTTTCCTATTGATTTTATGTTTTCTTTTAGTATTACTTTCATTTTGTTTACCTCCTTATTTTTGCTCGATACTCGTTATATATTATCATACTTTTATAAAAATTTCTATACATATCACAAAAAATTCAAAAAAGGCAACTATGTTTTACCATAATCGCCTTAATTTTCATTCTCCTCAAAATACTCGCCAATTCTCTCTTTAAGTTCTTCCTTAACCTCATCCATACTTTTACCCTCAACTTGGGCTCCGGCCAAAGTAATATGACCTCCTCCGCCCATTTTCTCAAGAATAACTTGGACATTAATGTCACCAATAGAACGTCCGCTAATAGTAATTTTTTCTCCATCATTTCCTAAAACAAATGATGCTGTAATATTTCCTATTGCTAAAAGTTGGTCAGCTGATTTTGCACAAATTATATTTGCTTCTTTGTCATTTTCATTGTATGTTGCAATTCCTATTGTATCATTTACAATTTCTGTTGTTTTAATAATTTCTGTAATTTTCTTATAAGTTTCTAAATCGCTTTGGAACCATTTTTTAACACGAATTATATCAACTCCACATTTTCTTAAATATGCCGCTGCCTCAAATGTACGTACTCCTGTTTTAAATGTAAAGTTTTTAGTGTCCATCATAATTCCTGCATATAGCACTTCTGCTTCTATTTTCTTTAATTTAGTTGTAATTTGTGTATATTGTAATAGTTCTGTTACAAGCTCTGCTGCAGAAGATGCATATACCTCGTGGAATGTAAGTATGCTTTTTGTAATAAAGTCTGGACTTCTTCTATGATGGTCTATTATGGCTACTTGATTTGTTTTCTCTAACAATTCAGGTGCTTCAACATAGCTTGTTTTGTGAGTATCTACCACTATTAATAATGTTTTTTGTGTTATTTTTTCTTCTGCAACTTCTTTGTTTATTATAACATCTTTATATTCTTCATCCTCATCTAAACTTTTTTGTATATTTCCAAGTGCCATTGTGTTTGTATTTGCAACTATATATGATGGCTTTCCTAGGTTTGTTGCTAATCTATACATTCCTATTGCAGAACCTAGTGCATCTATATCTGCATTTACGTGTCCCATTATCATTACTTGGTCATTTTCCTGTATTAATTCTTCTAAGGCGTGTGCAACAATTCTAGCTTTTACTTTAGTTCTTTTTTCCACTTCTTCTACTCTTCCACCAAAGAATTGATATTTTCCATTTTGCCTAATTGCTGCTTGGTCTCCACCACGTCCAAGTACTACATCCATTGTGTTTAATGCTGATTGATATTTTTCTTTGTCTGTTTTGCCCTCATTTGATATTGCTATACTTAAAGTAAGCTGTGCTCTTCCTTTTATGTTGATATCTTTTATGGTATCAAGTATATTAAATTTATTTTCTTTTATTTTTTCTAGATATTTTTGCTCAAATAAATATACAAATCTATCTCTATCTGATTTTACAACTATTCCTTCTGTTTCGCTTGTCCAGTCATATATTGCTTTTTCTATTTCTGCAATTATTCCTGGTCTTATGTCCATATCTATTGCTTGCATGGTTTCTTCGTAGTTGTCTATCATTATTATTCCAACACAACTTTTTGAATCATTGTATTCTTTTTGAAGTTTTAGATTGTCTGTTTCATCAATAAAATATAGTATCATCATATATTTGTTTTCTCTTTTTCTTTCATGATTTCCAGACTTTACAAACTCTCCAAGTATTTTATAAGTTTTGTTTTCTATTTTTAAACTTCTTATTATTGATTTGTCTTTTTTATCTTCTCTTGCATTTATTTCTGTATTTATGTTATCTAATAAATCACTTATATATCCATTTATATCTATATTTGCAAATTCTGATACAAATTTTGTACTTCTCCATACTATGTTTCCATCTGTTTCGACTATTATTAATGGAATTGGTGAATATATTAAACTGTTTTTTGCAGCTGAATTTACATTTAGTGTTAGGTCTTGTAAGTGCTGTGATATTTCACTTTTTCTCTTGTTATTTGCAAAATATGTGTATCCTAAAATTGCTATAAATAGTATTATTGCTGGTATTATGAATTTTGGATTTTGCGTACATATTGCTACTAATAAAATGAATATAATTACTAGATATATCTTCGTTCTTGATACTAAACTATCAAATAATTTTCTATTACTACTTTGCAAAATAATTTCTCCTTTATTTTCAAATACATATATTTTACCGCAATTTGAGGTATTTGTCAAATCGGACAAATACCTCTTTTTTTCTCTATATACAAAATACAGCATACAATGGTACAGATTTTATACCATCTTCCATTCCGAAATTTTTTTCTGAAATTCTAATTCCATATTTTGGATTAAATTTGTTCATATATAAGTCTAAACTTCGTGATTTTGTACGGATACTTGATTTTACTTCAATTGGTACTATTTCTGTTTCTTTCTGTATTATAAAATCTATTTCTGCTTTTCCATCAGATTCCCAATAATATGCATCATAACCTTTTATCCTTAATTCATTTGCTACATAATGTTCTGTAAGTGGCCCCATTGATATCATTGTTGGCTGTGTATTTAAGTCTATTTGATATAATGGATATCTTGCTTTATTAACAAAAAGCCCAACATCACTCATATATAATTTAAATGATGTTAAATCTTTATGCATCTCTAGCGGTATTTCTGGTTTTACCCTATATATTTGATTTACTATTCCGCTATTTTTTAACCATAATATAGCTTCTCCAAATATACTTGATGTCCCACCTTTTGAAATTACTTTATATTGAAATTTTTGATTTTCTTTTGCAAGCTGCACAGGTATTGAATCAAATGCTGAAATTATTCTATTTGATAACCCATTATCTGCATATTTTGTCATATCTCTTTCATATGATGATAAAATTTCAGCTTGTATATCTATAGCTGCTATTGTTTTTTGTTCATCTAAATATGTTTCAACAACTTCAGGCATCCCTCCAACCACTAAATATGTTCTATATAGTTTTAAACATAATTCGTGTATGTCTTTATCCATTTTCTCATTTTTTTCATAATGATTTTCTATTTCTTTGATTAAATTTTCTCTATTTACAGCTATTAAAAATTCTTTAAATGATAACGGATACATATTTATCATTTGAACTTTACCAACAGGAAAAGAATAATTCTTTCTATTTATTGCTATTCCAAGTAACGAGCCTGCTGCAATTATATGATATTCTTTTGCATCTTCATAAAAATATTTTAATGCTGTTAATGCTCTTTCATTAGCTTGTATTTCGTCAAAAAATATCAGTGTTTTTTCTGGTAATATTTTTTCACCGTAAAATAATTCGAGTTTATTTATTATATATTTTGCATCTATATTTTCAGATATCTGCGAACTTATTTCTTGATTTGTTTCAAAATTTACATATATCAAATTTTCATAATGTTCTTTTCCGAATTTTTTTATTATATATGTTTTTCCAACTTGCCTCGCTCCGTGAACAATTAACGGTTTCCTATTTTGAGATTTTTTCCAATTTATCAATTCTTTTATTATT
>USOM01000073.1 GCA_900556345.1 uncultured Clostridium sp.
GAAATTAACTAAATTTTTATTAGATAAATTTTATCCTCAAACTTTTTTTGCAATAATAGGTTTTACACTTGGCTCTGTTTTCATATTATATCCACGGATTTACATTTGATTTAACGGGATTTGTTTCAATTTTAAGTTTAATTTTAGGATTTATTTTAGCTAATTTTCTTGGCTAAAATAAATCCTATTTAATTTAATGTATCATCATTTTTTATCCATTCTTCTACATATTCTACTCTGTAATTTTGTTTGTTATCTCTCATAACAACTTTTTCTATTCCTGCATTTATTATCATTCTTTTGCATAATGTACAAGGATAATTATCTGCTATGTATTCACCATTTCTTTTATTAATTCCAACCAAATATAATGTTGCACCTAGCATATCTCTTCTATTTGCGCTTATTATAGCATTTTGTTCACTATGTACAGATCTACACATTTCATATCCAGCACCACTTAAATCTGTTTTTTGTTTACGTATACAATATCCCAAATCAAGGCAATTTTTTCTGCCTCTTGGTGCTCCACTATACCCTGTTGATATTATTTCGTCATTTTTTACAATTACACTTCCATAATTGTTTCTTAAGCATGTTCCTCTTTCTAGTATTGTTTCTGCTATGTCTAGGTAATAGTTTGTTTTGTCTACTCTTTCCATTTTTTTGCTCCTTCTTGGCTCATTGGGACCATTGGGGTCGGTTCTTTTTGGTCCCATTTTTATTATTAATAATAATTTGCCAAAATGGGACCAAAAAGAACCGACCCCGATGGTCCCCTACCTATTTATTAATACTTCAAAGCTCCCATTCTAGAAGTTGGTACAAATCCATCTTCTGCTTTTATTAAATCAGGTATTCTGTTTACAATACTTGCACAAGTAAGTTCAACTGTTTTAGGTTCAGTTATAACAACTCTTGTATCAGGTTCTCCAAATATTGTCCAATCATTTGTATCTACATCATCTTTGTCATATACTTTTCCTATGCATTCCGCTTCAATTACTACGCCTTCTTTAGTTTCTGCAGTAACTACAGCACTCATTCCTGTTGCATTTCCTGCTTTTATATCCATATTTAATGTATTTGAATGAATATCTTCTTTAGAAACTATTGGCACACATTTTTGTGTCATAGATGTTATTGTAAATCCGAATTTGTCTGCAAGCCAAGGAACTACATTCCACATATATGATGGTGTATATGTTCCGCTTTCTATTATTTTTTGTCTTTCTTCCATACTTATTTTGTCTGCTGCAGCTACTTTTTCATCAAACTCTTCTAAAGTCATTCCTGAACCATGAACTTGAGCAAGCGCTATTCCATAGTCCTCTACATTGTATGATGAACTTCCTTTTATTTTTGTTATTTTATGTGTTGCACCAGCTAAAGTGTAAATTAAATTTCCCCAAAATACGTCTTGGTATCCACTTCCTGTTATTGTACAATGATTTTCTTTTGCTAATTTATCTAATTTTTCTGTTAAGTTTGGATTTGATGCTTCTGGATAAAATGCTTCTTCACAAGTTGTTATTGCATTTATTCCAAGCTCTGCACATAATGTAAGTGCTTCGTCTAAGTCACTCATTAAACTCATTGTTGTAACTATACATACATCTGGCTTTGTTTCTTCTAAAACCTTACGTGCATCTTTTACATCCGTAACTTTTACTCCTTTTTCCCCACAATTACATCCAATGATTTCTGAAATGTCTTTTCCAATTACATTTGGATTGATGTCTAATGCTCCTACAATTTCATACCCTTTTTCGATGGCATATCTCATTGTGTATGCACTCATCTTTCCACATCCATATTGGACAATTTTTACTTTTTCCATAACTCTTACCTCCTAAAAATATTTTTCCCGTATGTTGCTATTTTAAACGGGATTTTTAGGTCTTTTCATAATTTGTATAATTTTTTTATATCATATTGATTAAAAGTTGTCAATAGTCTAAATTTTTATTGATTTTTAAACGTTTTTATGATATCATAAACATAATTTTTTGAAAGGACAAATTTTTATGGTATTAGGTATTATTGCTGAATATAATCCATTTCATAATGGACATTTATATCATATTTTAAAATCTAAAGAACTCACAAAAGATGATTATGTAATAGTGCTTATTGGTGGAAACTTTACCCAACGTGGTGAAAGTTCTATCGTAGATAAATGGACAAAAGCTGAAATGGCATTAGCAAGCGGAGCTGACTTGGTTATTGAACTTCCCTCTCTATATTCAGTATCAAGTGCAGAAAATTTTGCAGATGGTGCTGTAAAAATTTTAAACTCCTTAAAAGTTGTTGACCATTTATCTTTTGGTGCCGAATGTCAAGAACTTAATAAATTAAATATAATAGCAAATGTTTTATATGAAGAACCTAAAGAATTTAAAGCATTTTTAGCTGATGAATTATCTAAAGGATTTTCCTTTCCTAAGGCAAGAGAAAATGCTATTTTGAGCTACTTGAAAGACTTTTCTTATAAGAATATTTTATCTGAACCAAATAACATTTTGGGAATTGAATATTTAAAAGCATTAAAAAAATATCGTTCTAGAATAAAACCTGTTTTAGTTCCAAGAAAATCCTCAGGTCATTTAACCTTAGATTATACAGGTTCAATTAGCAGTAGCACTTCTATTCGAAATATGCTTAAAACAGGCAATACCGCTAATCTTAAAGATGCACTTACTCCTAGTTCTTATACTATTTTAAAAGAAGAAATAAATAAAGGTCATTTTGTTAGAGATTTTTCGAAGTTCGAAAAAATTGCTCTATATAATTTACGTTTGATGAGCCTAGAAGAAATAAAAAAACTTCCAGATGTTTCTGAAGGACTAGAACATTTAATTAAAAAGGCTGCTCTTTCTTGTAATACAGTAGATGATTTTGTTAATATTGTTTGTTCTAAAAGATATACTAAAACTAGAATTAGAAGAATTCTTTTGTATGCTCTTTTAGGAATTTCTAAAAAGGATATTGATATTTCTAAAAAGGTTGTTCCTTATGTTAGGGTTCTAGGTTTTAATGATAAAGGTAAAAATTTGGTAAGTAAGATTAAACATAAAAATCCAAGTGCTAAAATTGTTACTTCTGTTAAGAAATTTGTTGATAGTAATGGAAATAAGAATTTGCAGGTTTTGATGAATAAGGATATTTTTGCTACTAATGTTTATACTTTGGGTTTTGAAAGTGATTCTTGGGGAAATTTGGATTTTAGTAGGAAGATTGTTGTAAAATAAAAAATCGGTATAATAACTAATACCGATTTTTTATTTTAGTCTACAATTTCAAAATCCACCTGTCTAAGCTCCTTACTTGCATCCTTAACTCTAATTTTAACAATATCACCAATCTTAAAAGTTTTTTTACTATTTTCCCCAACTAAAATCTTTCTATCTTGGTCATAAATAAAGTACTCATTTCCCATATCTCTAAAGCCAACTAAGCCCTCGACAGTATTTTCCAATTCAACAAACATGCCAAACGATGTAATGCTAGATACAACACCTTCATATTCTTCTCCAATATGTTTTTCCATAAATTCTGCTTTCTTAATCTTGTCTGCTTCTCTTTCTGTTTTAGTTGCAATCTTCTCCCTTTCCGAAGAATTAATTGCTGCTTGATTTGCAAGGACCTTATACTTTTCTAAAAACTCGTTATCCACATCATATCCACAATCTAGGTAATGTGAAATAACCCTGTGTATAAATAAATCTGGATATCTTCTAATAGGTGATGTAAAGTGGCAATAGTATTTACTTGCAATACCAAAATGTCCCATATTTTCATCACTATATCTTGCAAGTTTTAAAGTTCTAAGTAATAAATTCGATACCACTCTTTCTTCTTCTTTTCCTTTTACCTCATCTAAAACCATTGCAAATGCTTTTGAATGAATTTTGTCTTTGTTTGCTTTTATTTTTAAATTCATATTATATAAAAATTTATTAGCTTCTTTTATTTTATCAATATCTGGCTCTTCGTGTATTCTGTATATAAAAGGTGCATTTAACCAGTAGAATTTTTCAGCTATTGTTTCATTTGCTGTAAGCATAAATTGCTCTATTATTTCATTTGAAAAATGTGTTTCATATTTATGAACATCAATTGCCCATCCGTCTTGATCTAGCTCGATTTTACTTTCTGGTAAATCTAAATTAATATATCCTTTTTCTAGCCTTCTTGCCTTTATAATATTTGCAAGCTCTGCCATTAATTCAAATTCTGGAATATATTTTTCATATCTTTTTAAAACTTTTTCATCAGATTTGTCCAATATTTTTTGAACATCGTTATAGTTCATTCTTTCTGTAACTCTTATTAATCCTTTATACACCTTAGAATCAACTACTTCTCCTTTATTATTTATAACCATTGAACAACTTAATGTAAACCTATCTTCATTCATATTAAGACTGCAAATTCCATTTGAAAGTTCTCTTGGAAGCATTGGTATAACTCTTCCTAACATATAAATGCTTGTTCCTCTTAAATATGCCTCTTTATCTAAAAGTGAATCTGGTTTTACATATTCGCTTACATCTGCTATATGAACTTCTAACAAATAATTTCCATCTTGCATTTTTTCTACTCTAACTGCATCATCTAAGTCCTTGGCATCTTCTCCGTCTATTGTAAAAATTTCTTTATCCCTTAAATCCACTCTGCCATTTATTTTATTTTTATCTATTTTGTCGCCTTTACTTTTGGCTTCATTTACAACTTCCTGTGGAAAAACTGATGGTAAACCATATTCTTTTATTAAGGATAACATATCAACTCCTGCTTCATTTGGTCTACCTAAAACTTCTAAAACTTTTCCTTCTGCGTGCTTATTTCCTTCTGGGTATTTTGTAATTTCTACTAAAACTTTGTGTCCATTTCTTGCTTTTCCCATATTTGATTTAGATATAAATATATCTGTTCCGAAACTTTTATCATCTGGAACTACAAAGCCAAAATTTTTATTAAATTCAAATGTTCCGACAACCGTATTTTTAGCGTGTTCTACTACTTTTATAACTTTTCCTTCTTGGCTTTTATTTTTATTTCCTTCATCTATAATTTTAATTATTACTTTATCTCCATTAAATGCTTTATTTGAGTTTTGTTTTGAAATATATATTTCATCTTCTTCTCCATCTATTTTTACAAATCCAAATCCTTTGCTATTTCTTCTATATATTCCCTCTAAAATTTTCTCATCATTTATTCTATATCTATTTTTTCTGTTTTTTACTATTTTTAGGTCTGCTTCTAATTTATTTAATACTTCTATTAATTCATTATATCTGTCTTTTGAAATATTTAAGACCATTGCCATTTCTTTTGCTTTCATTGGCACATAATCTTCATCTTTCATAAAGTTTAAAATCATCTCTTCTTTTTCATTCATAAAATTTCTCCATTTCTTGTGTTTATTGTTACACTATTTATGATTTTTATTTATTTTACTACATTTTTTTGCAAAAATAAACAATTTTCTTTGATTTTGTGTTATACTAAGTATTATTATATAAAAAGGTGGTATTCATATGGATTTATTAAAGAAAAAAATATTAGAAGAAGGAATTGCTTTAAATGAAAATATTTTAAAAGTTGATAGTTTTTTGAACCATCAAGTTGATACA